>DASVGS010000181.1:0-13016 GCA_036379435.1 Ignavibacteriaceae bacterium | reverse complement strand
TTGTCTGGTTTAAAATGTGTTCCGCCGAATGCATTTCTGGATTATAATCTTTATTGGATTTTACTTCGTTCATTTTTCTTTCCAGTTTTATTTTGTGCGATTTAGTGTTTTAGTGTGCTTGTGGCGAGATTATTCTGCCACCAAAACACAATTCACAAAAAAACACAAATAGTTTTTACCATTTATTATAATGAATCTTTTCAGTTTTAAATCTTTCCTCTGCAGTAACAGTTTCATCAGGATAGCCAAGAGAGATTAAAGCAACGGGAATAATATTCTCCGGTAATTTAAACTGGAGTATAATGTTTTTAACGATATCATCCATGCCCTGAATTCCTATCCAGCAAGAACCGATTCCCAATCCATAAGCAGAAAGTAATATGTTTTGTACAGCGGCAGAACAATTTTGCAGAAGCCAGCTCTCATTCTTTTCAATTGCTTTATCACCGCAAACCAAAACTGCAGCGGCGGATTGTTTAAGCATTTCAGCGTGCGGAATTGATTTTATGGTTTCCGTTAAAACAACATTATCATCAATAACAATAAACTGCCAGGGCTGCAAATTCATTGCACTGGGCGCATACATTGCTGCTTGCAATATATTGTTCATATCATCTTTATTGATCTTTTGATCTTTATACTTTCTTATGCTTCTTCTGTTAAGCAATAATTCCTGAATATCCATTTTTCCTCAAAAGTTTTTTTAATCCATCGCAAATATAAACACACTTCTTTTTGTCTTCGTTATGGCAGTGCATTTTTTTATTATGCGAGGCAAAAATAAAAAGGATTAATGATGAATATTTTACAGAGCATAAATGAAACAATATTAAAGAAAAGCAAGGGTTACCACTTCTTTGCAGGAGCTTTATCTGTAACAGGAATAATATTTATCCTATCAAATTTATTTTTTACAAACAGCAGAGATTCGCTTGCAGCAGAAAACCCCGGCGAACCTTTTCCACAAGATTATAAAATTGTTTCGCCCAAAATACCACAAAGCATTTACATCTTTGGAGAAGGAGTTCCTTTAGAAAATTTTGAAGTCTATGAAAGAGTAGATCGTGAATTATTGGTAAATACTTACTGGCATTCTGCTACAATGCTTGCAATAAAAAGAGCAGCAAGATGGTTTCCTGTTATTGAACCAATTCTAAAACAAAATAACATTCCGGAAGATTTTAAATACCTTGCAGTTGTTGAAAGTAATTTAGAAAATGTCGTTTCACCTGCAGGTGCAACTGGCTTCTGGCAATTCATTAAATCAGCGGCAAAACAATATGGATTAGAAGTAAACGACGAAGTAGACGAAAGATATGATGTTGAAAAATCCACAATTGCTGCGTGTAAATATCTTCAAACAGCATATCAGATGTTTGGCAATTGGACAATGGCAGCCTCATCATACAATGCAGGTATGAGCGGAATAGACAAATGGGGCGGGTTACAAAAGACAAGCAACTATTGGAATTTAGTACTGGGTTCAGAAACATCGCGTTATGTTTCAAGAATTATTGCAATGAAATTAATTATGGAAAATCCTTCGGAGTATGGTTATGATTTGAAAAAAGAAGATCTTTATCCGCCGCTTAAGTATAAAGAGATTGAATTAAAATCTTCCGTAACCGATTTTGCGGATTATGCTGCATCGCTTGGAATAAATTACAAAACATTAAAGTTATATAATCCCTGGCTGCGAGATACTGCATTAAAAAATAAAAATGGTGCTGTCTATAAAATTAAAGTGCCGGAAGAGGGAAGCATAAATTTAATTAAGGAATGATGAATGCAGTGATGAAATAATTTATAACCACGTCACGCTATTCAAACATCATTTTATAATATCTGCTAATGTGTTCACGCAATTCTTCAAGATGAACATTGCGAGATACGCGTATTGTTTCCTTACCATCAAAATAAACTAAAATTGTTGGAACCGAAAAGACAGAAAGCTGTCCCGATATTTCTTTTGCTTCGTTCAGATCAACATAACAGAAATTCATTTCAGGAAATTCATTATTGATCATTTCTACAACCTTGGGTTTTAAAACTTTACAAACATTGCATTCCTGTGTGCTCAAGTAAAAACAGACAGCGCTGTTTGATCTGGAAATTTCCCCAAAATCATCAAGGCTTTTAGGCGAACCAATATTCATCTGATTAGTCTACTTATTGTTAGCCGGATAATTATATAACCGTTTATCAAACAAATCTTTTAACTTTCAATTTTCTTAATAAACTTTACTTCCAAATTTAGCAATCATACACACCAAGGAAAACCGGTATGAAACCTTTTATTGCTTTTACATTAATATTCTTTTTATTTCTTACAAAATCATTTGCATCAGATTTAAAAATGCCGAAAGAAATAAAGAAGGCTTACACAAATCAAACAAGATCTTACAATGGAAAACCAGGAATAAATTATTGGCAAAATTTTTCTGATTATAATATAAAAGCTGAAATTGATCCCCAAACAAGATTGCTTACCGGAAGTGAAAAAATTGTTTACTTTAATAATAGTCCCGATACTTTAAAAAATATTGTACTAAAACTTTATCAGGATATGTATAAAAAGGGTGCCGCAAGAAATACAGAGCTTAATCCTGAAACGGTAACCGATGGAGTAAAGATAATTAAACTAAGCATTGATGGAAGCAGTATAAGTTTAAATGTTGATGATAAAATGATTTCGTATCTGGGAACTAACCTTATCGTAAAACTTGCTTCTCCACTTGCACCAAATTCAAAAAACAAGATTGAAGTTGATTGGAGTTTTATTATTCCTAAAGGAACAGATATAAGAATTGGCACTTACGGCGAATCAACTTTTTTTGTTGGTTACTGGTATCCTAAAGTTGCGGTATATGATGACATACGCGGCTGGGACTTGTTAAGTTATAATGCAGAACATGAATTTTATTTTGATTATTCTGATATGAATGTTGAAATAAAAGTTCCAAAAGGTTTTGGTGTTTGGGCTACAGGAATGCTGCAAAATCCCGATGAAGTATTGAATGAGCCTTATTTAGAAAGATATAAAGACGCATTAACTTCAGATAATTTAATAAACATCATTACAAGATCAGATAGCGGTAAAGAGATTTATAAATCCCAAAATGGATTTACAACTTTCAACTATTCAGTTAAAAATATTTCTGATTTTGCATTTGGTATGAGTGATTTTTATTTGTGGGATGGCACCAGCATTGAACTTGAACCAGGTAGTCGAGTTGCATGTTTTTCTGCTTATAACCCCGCCTCTGATTTTTTTACACAAGCAGCAACGATGGCTAAACAAAGCATAAAATTTTTCTCTAATGTAATGCCCGGAATTATCTATCCATATCCACAAATAACAGTATTTAATGGTGATGGCGGAATGGAATTTCCTATGATCGTTAATGATGGACAATTCTCAAATACAATAAATGATGTTTATGTAACAACGCACGAGATTGCTCATATGTACTTTCCATTTTATGTTGGAACAAATGAAACACGTTACGGTTGGATGGATGAAGGTATGGCATATTTTCTTCCATGGGACTTACAGATTGAATTATCAGAATATGATCACAGAACCCGTGCAGCAATTGGATTTTCTAAATGGGCAGGCAATGAAATGGATATTCCAATGATACTTCCATCAATACTATCTCGCGATCCGCATTTGAGTATGATGAGTTATTACAAACCGGCATTGGCTTATGAGATGCTCAAATCAGTTTTGGGTGATGAACTTTTTAATAAATGTTTACAAGAATTTATTTTAAGATGGAATGGTAAACATCCAACTCCGTGGGATATGTTCTACACCTTTGAAGATGTTAGCAAGCAGGATCTAAACTGGTTCTGGAACCCGTGGTTTTTTGAATCACACATTCCTGATCTTGCAATTAAAGATGTTAAGAATAAAAATAACAAATTGAGTGTACTTGTAGAAAATGTTGGTAATCTTCCTGTTCCAATTGATTTAACCGTAACTTTTGAAAATGGAACACAAACAAAACTCACATCATCTGCATTAATCTGGCAGAAAGGAAAGAAGGAGACGTGGCTCGATACGGAAGCAAAATTAAAAGTTAAATCTGTTGAACTGCTAAATAAAAATATTCCCGATGCAGATGCGAGCAATAATAAGTTTGTTAATATTGACTGATGGTTGGCAGCGAAAAGTTTCGTTTAAAATTTAAATGCGTTTAATGCCCCATAAAAAAAGAGGATTGAAAAAATTCAATCCTCAATTTTTCATTGTTTATTTTTAATTAATGATGATGATGTCCATCGGGACCGTGAACATGCCCATGCGCCAATTCTTCTGTAGTTGCATCTCTAACATCAAGAAGCTCCAGATCAAAATTAAGATTTTTTCCGGCTAACGGATGATTAAAATCAATTGTTACTGTTTCATCTTCAACGCTGGTAATTATAAATGGCATTTGAACGCCCTCGGGATTGCTTGCCATATACTCCATTCCTGCTTCTAATACAAAATCCTGTGGAAAATTTTCTTTACCAACAACCTGGACAGCATCATCGTTGTATACCCCGTAACCATCTGCGGCACTAAGTTTTAAATTCTTTTTGGTGCCTATTATCATGCCGTTTACAGCTTCTTCAAGTTTTGGTAAAACCATGTTTCTTCCCGAAATATATGAAAATGGTCCACCGCTATCTGTCGTATCAAGTATGTTTCCGGAATCATCTTTAAGTGTAAAATTTAATGTAACAACTTTGTTTTGTTCTATAGCCATTTAAACATCCTATTTAATAATTAATGATGTGGAATTATAACCATACTTGCTGCAAAATAAAAAGAAATTATTTGGACCAAAAAAACTAATCGACTATTTTTTTCTTTTTATTTGTGAAATAAATTGCCAGTACACTAACAACTATTCCCGCCAGGATATAAAACAACAGATAACTTGATTGAGCAGATTTTACATTATTAATTTTTGAAACATCACCGGAAAGAACAAATGCAGACCAGTAATAAGGATTTGCAGAATAATTTTTTATAAAAAACAGTTTTGCTTTTCTTAAAGACTCTGATTTATTAAAGCCCTCACTCAGATATTTATAAAAACTTTGCATAAACAAAGAGGTATACTTATCATTTACATCCCAAAGCGAAACAACCACGCTTTTTGCACCCGCTTCAAAAAAAGATTTTTGCATTCCAAGTACACCCTCTGCATCATCTACAGTACCTAAACCAGAACGGCAAGAACTAAGTACAACTAAATCAGAATTAAGATTTAATTGCAGAATTTCTCCTGTTTCAAGATAACCATCTTCTTTTTCATCATCGCTCTGTGAAAAAATAATCAAAGGCTGATTTTTGTGAAGAAAAGAGTGGGTGGATAAATGTATTATACTGCTTTGAGAAGCGTTCTCTTTAAATTTCTTTTCGGTTGCATTGTCAGAAAGCAGTACAAACCCATTTGCAAAAAGATTGTTAAGATTTTGAATTTCTTCTTTAGAATATTTTAATGGAAACAGTACAATGTTTCTTGCATTAAAGGAATCATCTTCAAGCAAACCGCCTCGATAGCTAAGTGCAAAATCTTTATTGCTTATTTGCGGATCACCAACAAGTAAAACTTTATCCTCTATTTTATGTTGTGAGGTTTTTTGCATAATATAAATTGAGGCGGAAGGCGAATATGATATCGAATAATTTTCTATTAGAAACTTTTTATTGTCATAATAAAACGGACTATCATAATCTTTAAATTCTGTTACAAGAAACTCCAACGGCAAAAAGGCAAGTTCTGCCGGCATTGAAAATATCAATGACTCTTCCCCGGAGATATCTTTTATAATAGGTTCAATTATTTTGCTGTAAAAAATATTTGATTCTTTTGTGTTGAATGAAAATAAATCCTGATTTAAATAAAGATCACCAGCCTGATGACTTGATGAATAAATAGGGGCAATTTTACTAAGTAACGCAAGCACTTCATCTTTAGTAATGGATATGCTTTTTACTTTAAGCTCATTTTTAGTAATAACAATTGAATATAATTTATTACTCCCGAAAAATATTGTTATCAAATTCTCTTTTTTATCAAGCTTATCTTTAATTCCTTCAACTGATAATTGTATGTTTTTTTCAAGGATAGTTTTTAGTTCGGGATTAGCACTGAAAATGGTGTGCTTTATATTTTCAAATTCATTTATTGTTTCCTGTAACTTATTACCCGATAACAATCCTGAATTTATAATCCATCTTAAATCATAATAATGATTAAGTGTCTCTTTGTTTGTGTAAAAAGAATTAATTCTAAGATCAACAAGATTTTGAAAAGTATTACGGGAATGAGATTTTTCAATTATTAAAAAAGCGTCTTCATATCGGTTTTGCTCTAAATATAATTCAGCTAATTCATCGTAACAGGATTTCAATCCGGAAAAATGTGAGATTTGAATTTCAGCATTGTTTATTAAATCATCAGAAATTTTATCTGCTATGCCAACTGCTTTAAGATAGTGTTCTTCTGCTTTTGCAAGATTATCTTGTAAACGGAATGTCTTTGCGAGATAATATTCTGATTCAATAAGATTACTGTAATCTTTTTCTTCTTCGGCAACTATCGCAGCCGTTTGAAATAACTCCCTGGCTTTTAATGTTTGGTTTAACTCAAGATAAATTTTTGCCAGATATAAATTTTGCAATCCATATAATTGATTTAATCCATTTTTCTTTGACTCCGCTAATAGCTTAAGCAACAATGTCTCTGCCTGATTAAAATCTTTATTCAAGTATAAATTATGAGATTGTTCTGTTGATATCAGTATTTGATAATAAATATCTTTAACACTTTCAGCACTGGTCAATCCTTTAATATAAAATTTATTACCGGTCTTAAAACTATCAACGGCACTGTAAGCCATTCCTATTTTAAAAAACACATCTTCAGCAGAATATGGATCTGAAACCGGATCTATGTTTTTTTCAGCATCTAAAAAAAACTGCAAAGCTCTAATAGGCTTATTAACATTGTAGTAAAGGGTTCCAATGCTTACGTCAATAGAAGTCTGCAAAGAAACATCTTTGATGTTAAGAGAAAGTTTTTTTGCTTCTTCATAGTAATAAAGCGATTTAGAATAATTTGACAGATTTGAATATACATCTCCAAGACCACGCAGATTTAATATTTTTGAAAACAAATTTTCACCTGCGTAATTAAGGCCCGTATTATAATACTCTAAAGCAGACGAATAGTTTGCTGTTTGCAGATAAAGCGAAGCTATGTTTGCACAAAGGTTTGATAATCTTTCTTTGTGATTGATGGCTTTAAATATTTTATAACTTTCTTCATAATTGTTTTTAGCTTCAACCACATTGCCGGAGTAAGTATACGATACAGCAAGTTCGGAAAGAGTGGTTGCCTCGAGTTCCTGATTTTCAATACTGCGGGAAATCATTAAAGCCGACTCTAATTTTTGTTTTGCTTCATTAACCAATCCATCCTGATCATTAAGTATTGCAAGATTAATTAATGATTTTATTTCTTCTCTTCTGTTTCCAAATGCTTTTGCTGTCTCAAATCCCTTTTTATAATAATTTTGTGCCTCGTTGTATTGGTTTGATAGCAAATACAAAGAGCCGGCTGAAACGTAAATCCTGCTTTTGTCTTTGTCGCTAAGAAATGATTCAGATTTTTTCAGAACACTCAATGCATTTTCATAATCACCTAATCCACGGTATGAATATGAAAGCAAATAAAGAGGCTCAAACTCATTTGTATCTTTTAAAATGTTAACCGCCTCAGAATATTTATTTGAGTGATATGCCAATAATGCATTTAGGTAATTGTAGTATTTGTTTGATGTTTTATTTTCAGTGATAAATTGGTTTATAATATTAATATTGTTTGAAGCTTTTGCCGAGAAGATTAATTCATCATAAAAAGGATAATACTCCGGATAATGCGGAAGTAATTTATATAACCGATTAAATACACTGTTATAATCCGATTTTCTTTTATCCGCTAACGCAAGCAGGTAGTTTTTTTCAAACTGATCATTTAATTGATTGATCGAATCATGCACGCTTGAAATATTTTGATCGTTGTACAGCTTAAATTCGATTCTATAAAAAAGGGAAGACTGATTTGTTAATTTTTCTGATTTATTATTTTTACTCTGTGCAGAGGAAATATTTTGGGCAGGAATAAACCCCGCGCTTATGAGAAACAACCCGGTACTTGCAAAAAGCATTACGGTAAAAAATATAATCAGAGGTTTTTTCATATGTAATAATCATCCGGTGCAAATTATAAATCTTTTATAAGAGCTTCAGCCTTTTTGTAATAACTTCCCTTGCCATCAATTACCATCTGCAGATGTTGTTTTGCAGATTCTTTTTGATCAATAATTAAATAAGCTTTACCGATAAAGTAATGCGCGTCAAGTTTAAGATTATCAAATTTACCGCTGTTATTTAGTTGTATTGATTTTTCAAAATTGTCAATTCCTTTTAGTACATCTTCTTTATCATAAGATTTAAACAATCCGATAAAATCATTCTCAGCTTTGTTAACGTAAGTTATACCAAGTACAAAATGTGTGTAAAATATTGATTCGTCGTTCCGGTTGTTGGAGATATCTTCATTCATAAACTTAATGGCGGAATTATAATCTTTCCTGTCTATTGCATCCAAACCCCGCTGAAACAGCTCTGTGGTTCGTCCTCTGGTTGTGTAAAAATCTCCATCATCAAAAAAAGATTTTTTGTAATCGGGAGTAGTGAATGAGGAAACCGCAAATAAACCAAGATATAAAACAACAACAGCAGCAACTGCAGCAAATGCATATTTTATTGTACTAAAATTGCTAAATGAAACATATTTCTGATCAGGTATGGTTTTTCCTTGAGTTGATTTTTCCGTTATTGTATTTGCAAGAAAATTATCTACTTCAGAATATTCAGAGTTTAGATACTTAAATAGATTTTCGCATGGTTCACAGATACGAATATGATCTTCAATCATTTTAGAAAGTAAAACAATTAATCTATCAGAGCTTAAATTATTTTTGTAAAGAACATATTCACCCATTAATTCTTCATCTATATGCTTATCCTGTTTTAAAGAAGCCTTTAATCGCAAATAAGCCTGGCTGATTTTTTTAGCTTCAGGATTATTTTCGATCATACCATCCAACAAAACCTTATCTTCGGCTGATATGGAATCTTTATCAAGTATTTCTATAATTCGTTCAAAATCGCTCATTTTGCAAATGCCTTTTTATGCTTCATAACCATTAGTAATAACAATCATTTAAAAGTGACATTATTCCAGTTTATTTTTAATTTCTTCAATTGTACGGTAGAACATTTTTTTAATTGCCGCTTCATTTTTATTTAGCTTTACAGCAATTTCAGAGAATTTAAGATCACCCCAAAACCTTAGCTTAACTATTTCTTGTTTTTCTTCGCTTACAGTATCCAGAGCTTTTAATATTGCGCTTACATCAAATCCTTCATCTGTTCTAAGATTAGAATCATCCGCAGTTATTTCTTCATTTAATTCTACAGTTCTTTTTAAGTTATTTTGTTTATACCATCTTACAAATGTTAAAAACAAAACTCTTCGCAGCCAGTTTTCAATTACATCAATTTTATGGTATTGTTCTGCAAAAGCGATATATACATTTGTTGCAAGATCATCCACATCGTCCTTATTAATAATCTTATGAGCACGATGTTTTGATAAAAAGTATGAATAAGAAATTTCCCGCACATGCCCGGAAATCTTTGCAAATGCTTTTGAATCTCCTTCTTTAGATGATAAAAGAAGAGATTCAAGTTCTGATTTTGATATGTTTAAAAAGTCGATTTTATATCTCTTTAATTTGTCACTAAATTCTTATTATTAGCACTAAAATAAAAAAAGCTCAGAACTATGTATAAACAATATTTAATAATTTTTGCGATAATTGGTTTATCGTTAAACATGTTTGCGCAGCCAAGTCTTGATATTGAACCAAGAAGAGTTACGTTTGAAAACATATTTAATCGTTATGATTACACTAATCTAATAAACAAGGGTAATCAGGTACTAAGAATAGACAGTCTTAGCTTAACAAAATCATTTTATATAATAGACTTTGAAAACGCACAACAACTGCCGCTTTTTATTAATCCGGATGATACTGTAAAAGTAAACATTACATTAACAAATTTTTATAATATTACTGTTTCAGATACTACCGATACAATTTGGGTTTACAGCAATGATCCCGAAAGTCCCCGGGATTTAAGAATCAAAATTGATTTTTTTGATGATGATTACGGATCCTGCTCAGGAATTATTACTGATGAAATCTTAACTCCCATACCAAATTCTAAAATTTACTTTTTTTATTACGGAATATATCTTTTTGATTCTACATTTACAGATATTTCAGGAAATTATACCAAACAGTTACCCAAGGGAGATTACACAGTAGCTGCGGAAAAGGAAGGATATCGCGTTATGTTTTCGGGCAACACACCGGATCCATATTTCGCTCAATCAGTGGCACTTGATTCGGGGCAAGCTGCAGTAGTGGATATTCAGCTTCCGCCAGTAGATAATTCAGGATACTCAATATCAGGCACGGTAATCGATTCTGTTTATGGAAATCCAATAAATAAAGGGATAGTAATTGTTCGCAAAGGAACACACACTCCCACACTATTAAAACAAAATGCATTAATAAGCGATTCTTCTGTTTATGCGGGATTTGTAAAACCTGACGGAAGCTACAATATAGTTGTTGAGGACAGCACGTATTATTTTGTTCAGGCATATTCAAGTTATTACCTGCCCACATATTATAACACACAAAATTCCGCTTCGGTTTTCTGGCAAAATGCTGATTCGGTTTTTATAAATCAAACCGTAACAAATAGAAACCTGTATTTAGAAAGAGATTCTTCTTATGGCGGCGGGGGCGCTTATGGATATATTTCAGTTCCGTTTTTAGATGGAAGGAGTTATGATGGAATAACAATACTTGCAAAATCTCTGGCAAACAATCAGCTTTATTCTTACAATTTTGGTAAAGATGACGGCAGATTTTATTTAAATAATTTACCTTACGGCACTTACCAGCTTGTTGCACAAAAAATCGGATTTCCAAATGCAGTTAGCAATCAGTTTGTTATCAGTGCATTAAACCCGGTTCAAAACGATCTTAGTATTCAATTTACATTAACAGATGTAGTTAATGAAGATCAAATCATTCCTTCTGAAATTAGACTGTATCCCAACTATCCAAATCCATTTAATCCAAGTACAAAAATAAGTTACTCAATAAACAGTAATCAGTTTGTTTCAATTATTATTTACGATGTACTTGGTAAAGAAATAGAAACCTTGGTGCACGAAGAAAAACCAACGGGAATTTACGAATTTGACTGGAATGCAGAGAATCTTACCAGTGGTGTTTATTTCTATCAATTGAGAGCTGGAAATTTTGTAGAGACAAGAAAAATGATTTTGCTAAAATAAAAATGATTCACCTGTCATCTTACCCTTCCGAACTTTTTGTATAAATTCTTCAGTTTATTAATACCAAAAAACTTACCGCCCTTTAAGTAGGGTGAACTAAATCCACATCACCCAATAAAAATACTTATATGACAAACCACAAAACTTCTCCGACTTGATTGACGACACCTTTATAAATCAAAATGTCACCTTCGCGTTATAACACGCACTTTATGAATAGATAAAAGAAAACGATTTAACTTTTTTATAAATATCAATATTGGAGAACAAAATGGAAGCACACCAAACCACCAGCGACTTTACTTTTATTTATCTACGTAAAGTTTTTTTTATTTCTTTATTAATTCTTTTTTGCAATGCAAATCTGCATGCAGCCCACGATGTTGAATTAACTGGCAGCATAACAGAGCTTGGCTCTGATTATTTGGTTGTTAAGGGTTACACATTTTATGTTGATAACAATACTGATCTAAGAGGACCAGGCAACGATCCTGTTCCATTTTCTTTTTTTCAATTGAACGATCTTGTACAAGTGCAAGGTGACAATAGAGGCGATGGAACCTATTTGGCTTCACGGATTAAATTAGAAGATGGACCGGGTAATGAAAATGAATTAGAACTTACAGGTTATGTAACGGAAACGGGAACATCTTCTTTTGTAATCAATGGTAGTGTGTTTATTGTTGATGCAAATACTGAATACAGGGGGCGGCACGGAGATCCGTTTTCTTTTGAACAGATTGAAGTTGGAATGCTGCTGGAGGTAAAAGCATCATTACAAATAAATGGAGATCTGTTAGTCATCAGGGTTAAGACCGAAGATGATTATAATCAGCACGGAGCCGAATTAGAAATAAAAGGATTTATTGATAACAAAACAACAAATAGCATTACAGTTGGCGCAACAGAATTTTTTGTAGATGCACAAACAATAATTCTTGATGATAACAGAATGCCAATTACATTTGGCGATCTTATCGTTGGTAATAGGGTCGAAGTAAAAGCATTCAAACAGCTTGACAACACATACCTGGCATCTTTAATCAAAAAAGAAGATTTGCCTGAAAATGAAATTGAAATTACTGCACAAATCGAAAACATTGACGGAACTAATATCACGGTTGGCGGGAGATCATTTGCCACCGATTCTATCACGGTTTTTCTTGATCACAACAGAATGCCGGTTACAATTGCTTCTTTATCAACAGGTATGTGGGTTGAAGTAAAAGGCTTTAAGAAACAAGATGGTTCTTATTATGCAAGCAAAATCCAAATAGAAGATTTTGTAAGAACAGAAATTGAATTAAAAGGAAATATTACTGAATTAACCGCATCATCTCTTGTTGTTAATGGAATTACCTTTAGTGTTGATAATACAACAATTGTATTGGATCATCTAAATAATCCAATTTTATTTTCTTCATTACAAGCCGGGCAATTGGTTGAAGTAAGTGGAAATAAAACAGGCACATTCACTGCAATTGCAAACAAAATTAAACTTGAGGG
>DASVGS010000180.1:0-4563 GCA_036379435.1 Ignavibacteriaceae bacterium | reverse complement strand
TACCAACTACTGTTTTAGTTTCAACTCTTAAAATTTTACCTCTCGGATTTACAATTGTATCACTAACAACAGAGGTATCAATTTTCATAACAAATCTTTGATTTGTTTTTGGAGAAGTAAAAAGACTATCAGGAGTAAATTTACCATCTGATAAAGGTTTAAATGGATTTGCAGGTTTCATAGTAAGTGAATCAAATGCATTTTCAACGCTATCAACAAATTTATCGTTTTTGATAAAATCAACTAATTTATCCAGGCTGCCGCAAAATTCTTTGTGCTTCTTTTCGTATAAAATTTGAGCTTCTTTAAGATTGGTCATTCTTAATCTTGTCTCAGTTTTAAAATATTTTTCTGCTTGCACTTCCTGAGTTGGATCAATAACTGCAACTTTTATTAAAAGAAATGTTAAGATTGCAATGATAAAGTATAAACCAGCATGTATGTACCAGGGGTCTTCATTTTTCGAACTTTTGGAAAACATTTTTCCTCCGGAAAAAATATAATGTTAAACGTTAATCAATAAAAATGTACTTTTTAATTTTGGATAATTTACTTGATCCAATGCCCTTTATGTTTATCAGCTCATTAATACTCTTGAATTTATTATGTAATTCTCGGTATTCAATAATTTTTTGAGCCGTTTTTTCCCCAATACCAGGTAAATTAATTAGTTCTTCCAGCTTTGCAGTATTTAAATTTATGCTATTTTCAGCCGGTAATTTTTTTTTCTGAATATTACCAAATCTTGATGTGTTAAAATCTAAAACTTCCTGCTTATAATCAACCTCTTTATCACCACTTTTTTGTACAAATGCTGAGGAAGTATCTTTATTAGCATTATAAAATTTCCGGTCTTCTTCAGAATAATCAAAAACCTGATATGGAACTGCATCCCGATCATTAAAAAAAATTTGTTTTGTTAGTCCGACAACAAATATGAGAACAACAAAAAGACTAATTTTTAATTCAGTTTGTGTTAAACCGGTTTTTTTTGAAAGTCGCTCGAGCATCCGCACCCCGAGTTTTTCAATGAATTATTTTTTTGTGCAGAAAGTTAATAATTCTTATTCAATTATAAACCAAATCTCTTAAAAAAACCCTTCTCATTTTCCTTATCAGAAGTTTTAAAATTCGGCAGTTCCGCTAATTCCTTTAATAATTCTTTTTCTTTATTGTTTAGTTTTGTTGGGATGTGAACCAAAATTCTTACAATTTGATCACCACGTCCGGAATGATTTAAATGCTTTATTCCCTTATCACGCATCTTTAATAATTTTCCAGGTTGAGTTCCCGGATCAATTTTAAGTCTTGCTTTACCGACAAGAGTTGGAACATCCACCTCAGTTCCCAGGACTGCTTCAGGAAATGTAATGTTCAAATCATAAACGATGTCATCCTCTTCTCTTTGAAAATATTCATGTTCTTCTTCTTTAAACACTACAATTATGTCCCCTGGTTGACCACCGCGTTTTCCTGTATTTCCTTCGCCGCGCATTGTCATATAACTGCCCTCGTGAACTCCTGCAGGAACATCAATTTTAATCTGTACATCATCATTAACTCTGCCATCACCCATGCATTTTTTACAAGGAGTATCAATTACTTCGCCTTCACCGTTGCAATTTGCGCACGCAGTAATATTCACAAATTGTCCGAAGACAGAACGTGAGACAGATCTTATTTCACCGGTTCCATTACAGATAGGGCATTTCTTTTTTGATGTACTGCCTTCTGCACCTGAGCCGTTACACTTATCGCATTTAACCTGCTTTTTAATTTTGATTTTTTTCGAAGTTCCTTCAGCGATTTCTTCAAGTGTAAGTTTTAATGTCACTTTTAGATCAGAACCGGGTACACCACGACCGCGCTGCCTTCCACGCTGCTGTCCGCCACCAAAAAAATCATCAAATATAGATGAGCCGCCGCCAAAAATATCTGAGAAATGAGAGAAGATATCATTTATGTCAGAGAACCCTTGTGAACCATATCCGCTGCCTCTTACTCCATCGTGCCCAAATCTATCGTACTTTGCGCGCTTATCATCGTTATTTAAAATTTCATAAGCTTCTGCGGCTTCTTTAAATTTTTCTTCGGATTCCTTGTCTCCAGGATTTCTATCCGGATGATACTGCATTGCCAGCTTACGATAAGCTTTTTTCAGTTCCTCTTTAGAAGCAGATTTATCAACACCAAGTACTTCGTAATAATCTCGTTTAGCCATTAAATTCTTTTTTTGATTTATGAAAAATTAGTCTTCACTAACTATAACTTTTGCATGTCTTATAACTCTGTCTTTATACATGTAACCTGTTTCAAGTTCGTCAATAACAGTATGCGGCGGAACTGAATCATCGGCACGCTGCATTAAGGCTTCATGAAATTCAACATCAAACGGCTTACCGATTGATTCAATTTTCTTTACACCCTGATCATCCAATGTTTTCAGGAATTTGTTATAGATAAGCTGAACACCTTCTTTTATTTTCTGAACGTCAGTCTCCTCGTTCATATGTGAGAGTGATCTTTCAAGATCATCAATTGTAGGCAGCAATTTAATTATTAAAGATTCAGCAGCATATTTAAGAAGATTAAGTTGATCGTTTTCCGTTCTTCTTTTATAGTTTTCAAATTCAGCTGCTTTACGTAGTGCTAGTTCTTTATACTGATTTATTTCCTGCTGAAGAGCATTAATTTTTTCTTCATAGTTTTCTGTTAGATTGCTCTCATTTGATTCAGTCTGTTCAGCTTCATTGATTTTTTGCTCTTCATTTATCTGCTCATTCATTTCTTCATTCTTCTCATTTTCTGTTTTATGTTTAGACATTAATTCTATTACTCCTTATTTATTTCCTGTTAAAACTTCTGATAACATATCTCCAAGATATGAAACGATTGCAACAACTTTTGAATATTCCATCCGTTTGGGACCAATAATACCTACCGTACCCGATGTTTCTCCAAAAGTATATTCTTTGGTAATCAAACTATACTCATTAAACTTTTCATCTCCATTTTCACTTCCAATAGATATCAAAACATTATTAGGATTGTCCTGTCGTCTTTTATCCATAATGTGAATTATAATATCTTTGTCCTCAATCAACTCTATTACACTCTGAAATTTTCCGGGATCATCAAACTCAGGCTGATGGATGACATTTGTTGCACCTGTAATTACAAGCTTATCATCTTTTTTATGATCTTTAAATATTTTATCAACGGAATCAATAAAAAGCCTGATAATTGGTTTTTCTGTATCCCCAATATCAAAAAATCTTTCCTTAAAAGTCTTTCTGATTTCCTGAAACGTAAGTCCGTTTAATCTTTCATTTAATAGAACTTCTACCTTTTGAAGTTTTGCATCTTCAATTTCGCTCTCAAGTTCAAGAGTTAGAGTTTTTACCAGACCCGATTTTATACTAACCACAACAAGCAGCCTGGTTGATGAAAGAATTACCAGTTGAATCTTTTCAAGTATACCATTATCCAGTGTTGGATAAGTTACACACGCTATTTGCTTTGTAATTGTACTTAATAAACGCGATGCAATCTTTAAAATCTCATCCGTTTCTAAAATGTTTTGATCAAGATTCTTATCAATAATTCCTTTATCAGTACTTCTAAGTTTTTCAAGTTCCATCAGAGAATCAACATAATAACGGTATCCTTTATCGGTTGGAACTCTACCTGCAGAAGTATGCGGGTGATTTATGAACCCGGTTTCTTCTAAATCAGACATAATATTCCTTACCGTTGCAGGTGACACACCAATATTAAATTTTCTCGTAATATTTCTTGAACCAACCGGTGAAGCAGTTAAGATAAACTGCTGCACAATTGATCTTAAAATCGTTTTTTCTCTATCATTTAAATCGTCGTGAATCATTTTATAATCATTTTTGCAATAAATTTAACTTTTAATTTGCAAATATATCAATAAATGAAAAAATAACCTGAAATTTCCTGAAACCGTTCGAATAGTAAATTCTAAGATTTTTGTTGTTTTTTATTCTTATGTCCAAAGTTAATTTTTATAAGCTATTTTTTTGATATATATCACATAAATATGGCTTCGGATAATGTCACTATTTCAATCTGGTTATCTAAAATAGAAACCGAATTTTTCGCCTGGTTTCAAATTCAGTTAAGGACTCACTGAAAATAAAATTATTTAATCTAGCTTTTAGTCTTATCTTTGGATTGATTTTATTTGCAATTGGATTTTAAATTTCAAACAAACCAAAATCCTTTAAATTCTTGTATTCTAAACTTAGAAAGGAGATTAAGAAATGGAAACAAAACCAATCCAGGATTACTATCCTGATGATGTAGCACATTGTTATGGATGCGGCAGATTAAACGAACATGGTCATCAAATAAAAAGTTTTTGGGAAGGTGATGAAACGGTTTCTCATTTTATGCCCAAAGATTACCATACTGCAATTCCAGGTTATGTTTATGGTGGATTGATAGCTTCACTAATCGACTGTCACGGAACCGGAACGGCAGCGTTAGCAGCTTATAAAGTAGAAAACAGAGATTATGATTCTTTGCCTCCTTTTA
>DASVGS010000179.1:0-3861 GCA_036379435.1 Ignavibacteriaceae bacterium | reverse complement strand
GCTAAAGATGGAAGCCATTTTTCTTTTTGTTCTTCGTTGCCAAAAGTATAAATTGGATACATGACCAACGCACTCTGCACAGATGCAAAACTTCTGATTCCACTATCCCCTCTTTCCAATTCCTGCATAATTAATCCATATGCAACATTATTTAATTCAGCACAATCGTACGTTGCTGGCAATGTCGGTCCAAATAAACCCATTTCAGCCATCTTAGGGATCAGCTGATCAGGAAATTTAGAATTTCTGTTATATTCTTCTATAATTGGAATAACTTCTTCGCTAACAAATTCCCGTACGGTATTCCTGATCATCAGTTCTTCTTCTGACATCATTAAATCGATGTTAAAATAGTCTATTCCTACAAATTTGCTCATAAGTTCTTTCTAAAATTGAGAGATTAAAATTATTAAAAGGTGATTATAGAAACAATTTTCTTCTTACGAAATTATCCAATGTCATAATAAAATATATAGCTATTTCAGCAGAATACGAAGGCAATTATTGTCTTGAGAAGTTCGGATAAGATATTAAAATTTTAGCTTCCAAGGATGGAAGCTAAATTGGCGGAGAGGGCGAGATTCGAACTCGCGGTAGAGTTTAACCCCTACGACGGTTTAGCAAACCGTTGGTTTCAGCCACTCACCCACCTCTCCGTGTATATCGAATAATCTTATATAAATCGATAATATTATGTGTGTAATTCATTAACCAAAAAGGCAGTGCAAAGATAATATTTTAGTACAAATATAAAAATTCTTCTTTATGTTTCTCAGAATTAAAATTTAGCTGGATCTATTAGTTATAAGCTTCATTTTATCTTTTATGTTACTTTAAGTTTTGAATTGAATCGCTAGAATTGAATCGATTTTTTACAAGAAATTATTATTTAAATTATTAATGGTTTAATGGACTAATTACAATTAATTTTTACACTTGACCTGGTATATCCACCAAGCGCAATCAAATAAAAAGACTAATTAATATTCTGCGTAATTATTTGGAGTGAGGTTTACTCAATATCCCGCATTGGAAAAATAGTATCCAGTTTAACTTTAGATAAAATTTCTTTAACCTTATTTGTAACACCGATCAACTCAAATTTTACATTACGATTAGTTGTAGTTGTAAATGCATGTACAAGCATTCCAATTGCCCAACTTGTAACATACTCTACAGTAGAAAGATCGATCACAATTGAGTTTGCTCCTTTGTCGAGTGTATTTAAAACACTATCCTGAAATTCAACTCCTTCTGTACCTAAAAGTTGTTTCTTATTGAATTTTATTAAAGTTGAATTTCCCTGATCATTGATGCTAATTTCCATATATTTTTTTCCTAAGTAATTAATTTTACTACAAGTATAATTTACTAACCAGAAAATACCTCAGTAAATATGAAAATCAAAATGCCATTATAAATATTTATTAAGCATCCTATTGAATCAGTTCTGGTTATAAATTAAAGTTTAATATTACTATAGACTCATCAAAATTATTTAATTTTTATAACAACGAATGTAATATCATCTTCTGGTTCTTTTCCATCAATCCATTTAGAAGATACATATGTTAAGTGTTTCACTATTTCATTTGATTTTTTTTGTATAACTGACTTAAACTCCTTTTTAACTTTTTCATATCCAAACTGTTCACCTTTGTAATTTTTAGATTCAGCAAATCCATCACTCATCATTAAAAGTGTATCACCTTTTTCATATTTAATTTTTTTTAGCGAATATTTTATTCCTTTCATTCCACCTAATGGCAAATTATTTATAACAAACTCACCGGCTTTTCCGGATTTATTTCTATAATAAATTAACGGCGGCATTCCGGCGCTTGTTGCAATTATTTCATCCGATGTAATTTGAACACCCATTAAAGCCATCATCAATCTGCCAAGTTTCATATCTTTAATGGAGTTGTTTGCGTTTTCAAAAAAATCTTTTAAACTGATGTGATTTCTATTTGATATGAAAAAAGATTTCATAATTGAAACCATCATTCCTGACATCAAACCATGACCCGTGGCATCTCCTACAATAAAAGTTAATGTACCGTTGTTATCAATACTAAAATCATAATAATCTCCACCGACTTCCGTTGTGGTTTTCATATAAACAGCAATATCTAACCGTGGCAATCGTGGAAGTTCTTTAGGAAGCATGGAAATTTGTAATCTTCTTGCATCCTCAAGTTCCTTTGTCTTTCGCTCATTTTCTGCCTGGATAATTCTGTTCTGTTCCTCCGCCTGTAACAAATCATTAAATCGGGTGTAAGTAAGATTAAATACAGCAGCAAATCGTTCAAGCAACAGAAGAGTCTCTGGTTTTGTTTCGTCAGGTGAAGCGATTCCAATAAATCCTTTTGAAAAATATCCTACATATTGCATTCTTCTTTTTTGGGAGAGCCCTTCATTAAATTGTACACCAAGTCGTGTCAAATGATTAAAATATTCCTTGAGCTCTTCTCCCTGCATATCAATCGTCATTGATTTTTTATGCTCTTTCCATCCTTCAAACATTTTTTTGAATGAACTGTTATCATTCAGGTTAACTTCAAATCCAGAATTAACTTTACTTCCATCTTCGTTTGTTATCCAGAATTCAGCATCTCCTTTATCATTTTTTATTATTGCTATGTAAATTCTGTTCGGTTCGATACCAAGATTAATTAATTGCTGAAAAACTACCGAAGAAGTCTTTGCGAGTTCTTCGCTTGTATGCATTGCTAAAGTTTTACTTCTAACTCTCTCAAGTGCGACTTCGATTTGTGCTTCCCGTGCCTGATACTCTGCTTTTTTTAAATCGAGAAAACGAGTATAGGTTTGATTGAATACTAGTGAAAATCGTTCAAGCACATCGATTTTTTCTACAGGCATTGCTTCAATGGTAGACATCATTATAAATCCATGCGAAAAAAAGCTAACACTATGCACTCTGCGATTTTCCTTCAGTACTTCTTCATTTATAAACATGTGCATTTCTTCTCTTACATATCTTATCCATTCATTTAATTCTTTTCCGGAAAGATCAATAACCAATGATTTTGCTTTCGCTTTCCATTGATTATAAATTTTTGACCATGTAGTCGTTTCTTCGATGCTTGGTTTAAATATATGAGTGATTTTATTTCCAACCTGATCTGTAGACCAGAGTTCAATAGACCTGATATCCTCTTTAATGATGCCAATAGTTATTCGATCAGGAACATAACCTAATTCATGAAGTTGTTGAAACAGAACAGCTGCTGTTTCTGCCAGTTCTTCACTTTTTTGCATTGCAAGTGATCGGGAACGAATTCTTTCTAACGCAGCTTCAATTTGTGCTTCCCTTGCCTGTGCTTCTGCTTTTTTTAAATCAAGAAATCTCGTATAAGTTAGATCAAAAACCGCAGCAAATCTCTCAAGAAGAGTTAAAGTTTCTGCTGGTCGGGGTTCGTGGGTTGAATATGTAATTGCGCCTTTAGTAAAAAATGCACTGTGAAGTATCCAACGATTTTTTGGTAGTTCACTCTCAGATTTATACTGATTACTATATTTCATTTTAAAGTTATTGAAATCAGTCAACTCATCGCCTGAAAGATCTATAACAAATGATTTCTTCTTCTCTTTCCAGGTGGTGTAGATTTTTTTATGAACCGGATTTTCATTGAATGGTAATCTTCCTGATTCCTCCCATTGATTGCCATAGATTGTAGTATACAACTCAAATATCTCATCCTTTTCATCATAAATTAAAATTGAAATTTGTTCGGCAACTTCACCGAGTTCCTTTAATTGAGTAAAAAGAACAAATGACGTTTCTGATAACTCTTCACTTTTCTGCATAGCCATTGTTCTTGCACGGACTCTTTCAAG
>DASVGS010000178.1:0-2399 GCA_036379435.1 Ignavibacteriaceae bacterium | reverse complement strand
GTGTATTAGGGAGAATAAAAAATGCGAAAATCACTTAAAATCGCAATCTTCGCATCCTGTTTTGACCTTGCGGAGAGTCAGGGATTCGAACCCCGGAAGGACTTGCATCCTTAACGGTTTTCAAGACCGCCGCATTCAACCGCTCTGCCAACTCTCCGTTTTGTATTTTTAAGTACAAATTTGAGTGCCAAATATAATCATACTTGGTGTTTCTACAAACTGATTTTGAGTATCTTTATTAGCAAAAATCTTATAATAACTATGAATATAGATGAATTACTCCCATTCCTGAAATTACTTGCATCCGAAAGCTCCGCTATTATCAAAAGATATTTTAGGACAAATCTGGTAATAGATAATAAACTAGATGATTCACCAGTTACAGTTGCAGATAAATTAGCTGAATCAAAAATGCGAGATATTATTAACAAGAAATTTCCATCTCACGGAATTATTGGTGAAGAGTTTGGTGATTATAATGCCGATGCGGAATTTGTTTGGGTTCTTGATCCGATAGACGGAACCAAAAGTTTTATTTCCGGTGCTCTTAGTTTTGGAACTTTGATTGCTCTGCTTAAAAATGGTGAACCAATTTTGGGAGTTATTAATCATCCTGTTTTAAATGAATTTTTAGTTGGCGATAATAATACTTGTCTGCTAAATGGAAGGGAAGTGAAATTGAGAGAATGCCCTGATTTATCGGAAGCAACTTTATTAACTACAGATCATTTAAACATTGGCAGATTCCAAAATCAAAAGAAGTTTGATGAATTAATTAAAAGTGTTAAACTTTATAGAAATTGGGGTGATTGTTATGGCTACTATCTTTTGGCTACGGGATATGCTGATATAATGATTGATCCAATTATGAATCTTTGGGATTCTATGGCATTGATTCCAATTATTAATGGTGCTGGCGGTGTTATTACAGATTTTAATGGAAATGATCCGGTTAAAGGGAACAGTATAATTGCTTCCAATAAATCATTACATAGTTATGTTATTCAAATGTTGAATTAATAAATCAATTATCTAAAAAGTGCAGTAATTAATATTGTTAAAATAGCTGCAATCAAGGGTAGATATTTATATTTGTTTGTGCTAAAAATTGCAATTAATGTTACAACCCATAAAGCAAAAATTATTAAATCGCTTATTAAAAATAATCTTGTTACCGGAGGGATAGAGGAATTAATAAATCCAAATTTATAAGTTAGATAAAGCGGATTGACTAATGCTATTAAAGTTAAAAATATAATCGCAGTTAACATGCCAAATTTTTTTGAATTTCTTCCTTCATTAAAAAATTCCAAACCGGTTCTGGCAGCTAAAATTAATCCTAAATAAAGCAGCACAAATTCAAGAACATTTATTGCTGCAGGTATTTTACCAAAAAAAGTAATACTTACTGACTTATTATCTGGTACAACAAATTTTTTATCTTTGTAATAAAGTTCAACAAAGTAATCAAGTTTCTTCTCTGGCTTTAATGCAGGTATTTTCCCTTCAAGTACCAAATCCGATTTATTTAATTTACTAGATTGCCAAACAGAATCTTTTCGAGCCTTCCAGAATAGTTGTCCTTCCAGGTCTTTAATATCCGTTCGGATAATAATTAAATAATCATCATGGCCGTAATGAGTTTTTTCAAATCTGTAAGATACTTTTTTACCTTCTATTCCAATTGTAGACGTGATGGGATAATCTTTATCTGTAATATTTGAAATGTAAAGAGCCAGAAAGACAATAACTACTGATGCAATCCAAAGTATTATTATTTGTTTTTTCATATAAGAAAAGAAAATAGTGTGGGTAAAGTTAAGAAGAAAAGTATCTGACAAAAAATGATTAAAATAAAAACCCCGATAAAATCGGGGTTGTAATAATTAATCTTATTAGAGTGATGTGCCTATTTTGAATCTTAAGTTTACAAATATTTTAGTGAAGCCGATTCCACCACTATCTAATCTTGATATACTTGCCGAAGGTCCGATTGCAAATGCGCTAAATCCCCATCCTTCCATAATCTTTTGAACGAGTAAACTTATGTTGTACTGCGGTTCACGATATTTACTGCCGGGCATTCCATCAAAACTAAAATCAAATGTGCTGCCTGCCAGAGAAGCTTCACGCAGGGCAAATCCAAAATGCCATTCATCAAGATATTGCGCTACATAAACTCTTCCTCTTGTAGATCCAAGTATGGAGATAGGATATCTGAATTCCCAGTTAAGATAAGATTGTTCGTTATCAATAATTCTTGCTTGATATTTGATGGTTGAGTCTGTATTTAATACTGTAGTACCTTCATTTGTTGCAAGATATCTTCTTCTTTTATCATCACCAATTTTGGAGGTAGCTTTAAAGTATCCGAATTCAAAAAAGTTTCCGAAAGGAAT
>DASVGS010000177.1:0-9142 GCA_036379435.1 Ignavibacteriaceae bacterium | reverse complement strand
CAGTTTACCATCTTCAAACACAGCATTTTCCTGAATAAAATCGCAGTTATTTCCATTGAATGTGTGAGTTGCTTTGTCCCACCGGGTTGTATCCCAGGAATCAAAATTGTCAGTCCAGTCGTGTGAAAAATTATTTCCGGTTCCATAAGTTCCGGATCCTGGAGTGTAGGCGTAATAACTTACCCAATCATAATATGCAAAGGCAGGTAACGCATCGGGAATAAAAGACCCGGCCCAATTTTCAAAAGCAGGGTTCCATATATTCATCATTATTTTTTGAGGCAAAGTTAGAGTTTGAATATGTGCGCCGGTTTGTTTTAATACCTCAATCCCATCTATAAACCAGGCAACATAATCAGGTGTCCATTCAAAAGCATATGTATGATAATCCAGATGTGGTGAGAATAGCAGCGGTTTATGAGCAACATGATTAGTCTGATTTGGTGTAATGGTATTGAATTGAACGTTATCAAAATACCGGCCCATTATTTCGATATCTATTTCATTCCAGTTTCCAATACCACCGCCGCCATCATAGTAAGTAAAGAATGATGACAGCATTCCTTCCCTGTAAGCTGATTTCATTCTAACTTCAAACCTTCCATAAGTGTATGAAAGTTTAGTCCGGTATTCTGCTCCTTTAAAATCTTTACTGAATATTTCTAATTGATATGCAAAGATGAAGAGTAAAAGTAAAAATGTAATTTTTGATTTCATGATATCCCGATTCTAAATAGAGCGAAGCTCCCTTCAAAAAGGAGAAAAGAAAGGAGCTTCAGTATGATCAAAAAGTAACTGAGAGCGTGAACTTTTGAATATCCGAAAAACGACCAAAATTTTGATAAGCGTAATCAATTTTAAATGCAACGTTTCCAACTAATAATTGTTTAACACCTACTCCAAAAGAAAAAGATTCTTCTGAAGTATCGAGAAACAAAGACTTATAACCGCCTCTGATAAACAAAAAGTCATTGTAACCATATTCTGCACCGGCATTAATGCTTTCATAATTATCGCTTGGATGCAGCGCATCAACTGCAAGCGTCAATCTATGCATTTCTGTTTCGATTGGATTATAAGCAACACCAACCCTGAAAGTTAAAGGCAGTGCCCATGAATTTGTTTCAAGATACGCCGGAATATCTCCATTGTTGCCGCTGTTTACGGGATCAAGATCGTGCAGCACAAGATTTGAGTTTCCTAACAACTGCATCGAAGTGCCAAAATTTGAGATTGACATTGCGAGTATTGCATCATCAAAAGGGGTTACATATTGAACTCCCATATCCAATGCAAATGCCGTTGCACTCATACGCCAAATACTTTCATAAATAAATTTTGGACTAAAGCCGATTGAAAAATTTTCAGTTAGCTGTATTGCATAAGCTAAACTAAACGCAGCCTGTGTAGATGAAAATGTTTCACCGGTGCCTTCCGGTTGAGTTATAGTTGTAACATTCATTTCACCGATATCAGAACCTGTATAACTAAAGCCAATTGTACCCATCCCACCAAGATTATAACTGGCGGCCAGATAATTGTATTTAATATCTGCTATCCATAATGTATGATCGAATGCAACATTAATACCCTGCGTTTTTGTTAAACCTGCAGGATTCCAATAGATTGAACTTACATCATTTACAACCCCCACAAATGCACTGCCCATACCAATTGCACGCGCACTTTGTCCAATAGAAAGAAATGGTGCAGCTGTAGTTCCCTTCTTAGATACATCTGATATAAAGCCTGATTGCGCAAATGATTGCGGAAGTATCAAACTTATAAGTATAAAAATTATTATTACTTTATTTTTCATTTCAATATCTCCGCTATTTAATTAAAGCAAATTTGCCGATGTGTTCACCAACTCCGGGCGCATCAACATGATAGAGATAAACTCCATATGCCGCATCCATACCGTCTTCGGTTACAAGATTCCAGGAAAGTGATCCATCAGAAAAAGCGGAATCTTTTGTTAGTGTTTTAATTAAAGCACCCGCAATTGTATAAATACGCACTGTGCATTGTGCAGGAAGATTTATGAAATCAATTTTTCTTTCGCCTCTTCCGGATGAATTAAGATTTCTCTTTTCCCATGTTGCAGCTCCTAAATACGGATTAGGTACAACATCAATATTGGAAAGACTGTTTTTAGCCGCTGATTTATCTACCATAACCGGTACAGTGGAATAAACGAACTTATCACCAGTTTTAAATGCTTTGCGGGTTGATATTTGAAATTTATCTCCGTTAACCGGTTCAACAGGCGGATCATTTGGATTAAATGGAAATCCATATGTTAAGTTCCATGCAAAACGTACGTTTGTGGGATTGATTACTCCATCCTTAAATTCAAGCACCTGAATTGTGTCTCCAACAGTTAACGATTGAGAACCATCTGCATCAAACACAGCTACTTTAGAATACTTGCCTTCTGTTCGATTCCAAATTTTCAGGTTTACCGGAAAACGCCTGTAAAATGGAGGTGATAAAAGATAACAAGTATCAACCGCGACATCTGAAAAAGTAATTTCATAATCTGCTGGCCATTTTACACCTCTAACCGGAGTTTTATTTTCAAAAACCCTCATAGATAAATTACTTGTTCCAACAAGCCATCCTGTTAATGAATCAACTACAGATACCGTAGTATCATTTAAAATCGTAACTGCCATTCCATCAAATGGCTCGCTTACTCTTCCGGCACCTATCGTACTGCTGTCTTCATTTACAATTATGGTATCTGTAATGTTCTCAAATGTTCTAATAACATTGTAGGATACTGTTTTGTACAATGGGTAATCAGTTGTTGATTTGAATTCAATATTATATTGTGCTCCATCTAATATTGCATTGGGATTCAGAATATTAACATTCATTGATCCTGTACCAAGACCTGAATAAACTTGTTTTGTATCACCAACAATCTGTGGAGGAACATATCCTGCTACTGGAGCATTTGGAATAACAACTGCGCAGTTTATATCTACAAATTGCACATTACCGGCAAAATCCTGCTGAATAATTTTTGTACATTCAGTCGGCTGCAATCCTTTTGTTCCCCTGTTTGGATCACCCATATCGTAAGATATACAAGCATAGTAATATGTTTGTCCGTTCTGAACATCAGTATCAACATATGAATGTCTTAAACCCGTATCATCACCTCTCCAGAAGTGAGCACCATTTACACCAACAGGATCAGGACCTTTAATTCCATCAATAAGATCGTATCTAACCAAAGGCTTCCAGTAAACAGGTGAGCCTTTAGAATCAGTAATTACTTTGATATCATTAAATTCAGCTTCTGTACTTCGATAAATCATATAGCCTTCAAAATCTTTTTTTGCACCCTGTGTCGGGTCATTATTTTCATAACCCATAAATGCATCACGTGATTCTTCGGAAATTTTATTCCAGTACAAAAACACTTTTTTATCGCTTGCAACAGCGGTAAGTGTTGGTTTTAAAGGTGGTTTAGAGAAATTATAATTTGCATTATAAATTTCCTGTACGGTTTCTTTGTTAAAAATAATTTCTTCAAGATTTTGACCGAACACCAATGCCATAGAAAATCTTTCACGCAATCCCTGATTTAAAGGAAAAGGTCCAGATGCAAAAACCATACTTATATTTGCACGCTGTAATGAAGTATCAAAAATTCCCGAACTCATTTTCAGCCACATTGATTCATCATCTTTTGGCCAGCCTCCGCCGGTTCCGCCCTGTCCTAACCTGTAAATGGAAACTGCAGTAAGTCCAATTTGATCTGATTCATCTTTGTCTGTCTTATCAAACTTTGGCTCACCATCTGTAGGAACACCATCGCCTTCACCTTCATCCGGTCCCAAATATTGAGGATCGAAAGGACCAACACCATCTTTACCAACATCATCATTCAATGGTTCATTTTCATCAGCATCCCATGTACCGTTGCCATTAAGATCTGCATAAGGAACCCAGTCTTTATCGTTATCAATTCCGTCATCTCTTCTTTCATCGATCATTGGTACGCCAAAGATATCTGTATCATCATCATCATTAATTCCATTTGTACCATTGCCTGGACTTTCGAGGTAGGCATATCCATAATAACCGGTAAGCCATGCACCGGGCTGTCCTAATCCATCACCATCAAAACAGTACGCAAGATCAAGAATTTTATCAAACGATGCATTATCATCTTCAGAATCATTTGTACCGCCCACACCGCAATCTGTATAAAAACCAAAGAAGGTATTCGGGTAACTAAAATCTGAGAGATTAACAATATCGTAATGCCAAAAAACAATATCTTCAGCAAGCACGTGAGACCACTGAAATCCTCTCACTTCAACTCTTAAACCTATTCCTGCACGATCAGGATCTGAAGCAAGCGGAAAATAATTAAACGGAGTTCTTGTCCATTCTTTATCCTTTGAATCATCCATTACAAAGAAAGTCTCAAAATCTGAATTGTTAACTCCTCTACCAAAATAACCATACCAGTAGCCGTTCCATTCGGGGGTAAGGCTAAGTGCCGTTGGCCATGTGCCTGGCCAGGTATGTGGATTTGTATTAATAGCAGGGCTGTTTCTTTCAAGTGGATATTCATTTACCTGATTAGGATTTGAATAACCGGGCACAGGTTCTAATCCCCATATTTCTCCTGTGCTGGGGTCCTTATCCATCCATTCACGATATGATGTTTGAAGTGGATGCACAACCTGATTATTGCCTGGAGCAGTAATTTCAGTAGCGATCAGGACAGCAACACCATCAAGATATGAATGTCCTGTACCTTTAGGCCATTCACCACTTGGTTGATCTGGCCAGTGACCAACTTCTCCATTGTTATAAAAAAGTGTTCTTATTTGATTGCCATCCATAACACCTTCTTTTCGGTATTGAATGTTACCTTTAGGTTCATCTCTGTATTTCTGGATCTGATCACTAATTTGTGAATATCCGATGTCAGCAATCAAAAAAGTAAACAATATAAATAGTAGTTTTTTTAACATTATTTTCTCCGCTTATATTCTCTAAAAACCAAATCCTAATCCAAGTCTTATCTCACGAGGAGAAGAGTACATACCCGGATTATTGACGTATTGTTCGATTGTGTTAAGACCTATAATATCACTTTGTTTGTAATACTGTGTATTTAAATCAACGTTGGCTCTGCCCGTTGTGGAATAAACTCCGAATTCATTTTTAATATCAAATAGATTGTAAACCATCAGATAAGTGTTGATTGAAAATCCATAAACATCAAATGTTTTTTCAGCTCTAAGATCAACATTATAAAATGTAGGCTTGATTCCGCCATTTTCAAATCTTACACCCTGGGATATTCGCGGGTCTTCTGTATACGGTTGACCTGAACCATATTGAAAGATCATTCCAACTGTCCAATCACCTGGTACTCCAACGTTTAGATTTACATTTAAAGTATGTCTTTGATCCCAATCCAATGGAACAACACTTTTTGTTTCTTCGATTGGAGGGTTTGTTTGATTGTTGTTAAATACTGATCGTGGATCAGAAGCATTACCCTGCGCAATCTGGAATGTATAATCCAGTTTCAATCCAAAGTAATCTGCAAATCTTTTATCAAGTGTTACAATAAAACCTTTTACGTTAGCATAATCTCTATTAATAAATCTTGCGTATTTAAATCCTTCGTAAGTATTTATTATTTCCATACCGAGCCAGTTTCTAATATCGCGATAATACACTGAAAAGTTTAATGATACATTTTCAAACAGAACCTGCTGTAAACCTATTTCGTAAATAACATTTTTCTCTGCATTTAAATCAGGATTACCGGTTGTGGATGAAAGGTTACTACTCGGCTGCACTATAAAATCGGGATTTGAAAATAAGTTTTCAAAAGATGGGATTTTGAAAAAGTGACCATATGAGAATCTGATAATTCCCTGATCGGTAATTGGAAATGAAGCACCCAATCTTGGGCTTACCTGAAATTTTGCATCAGCTTTTCTTAAATCCAGCATGTAATTTCCCGGATTGTTGGGATCTTCAATTGCACCTGGATACAGCGGGTTGTGTCTTGGATTTCTTAAATCCGTTGGAAGTGAAGAATTAGAATTGAAATAGTCAAATCTTATTCCCGCATTTATTATCATTATATCATATTCCATCTTATCCTGTATGTAAGCAGATATTTCATATGGGTTTCGTGTGTATTCAATAAATGAACCTTTATCGGTTATTGTTCCTTTGTTAGGATAACCGGGCGTAAAAATCGGATTACCCATACTATCAAGCTGTCCTTCGGTTAAATTTATAATATCTTTATTCATACTATAAATTTCATAGTATTTACCTTCTATACCAGCACCAATTTTATGTTCTTTTGATAACTGTGAAGAGTATGAGTACTGAGCAATTAATGTGTTTGTGTGTCTGTTATATCTTCCAGCCTGATTTCCACCCTGTCTAAAAGTATATTGAGATGTTGATACACCCTGATCAGGATTTACATATCTTGGATCAATTCCATACGGATTATAATCTGGACTTAAAGGATCATTATTAATTGGATAATCCGGATATAAATATCCTTTGTAATCATAAAAGTTTGCTGAAAATTTTAATGAATGATAAGTGTTTGATGTAGGGAAATAATTGAACTGAAGATTATGAATTAAATTGGTTCTGTAATGTGTCATTATCGCATCTGGTGTAAGAGAAAAGCCATGATCATAATATCTGTTTTCATTATCATCCCCAAAAGCACTGTACGTAATATTAAGTTCCGGCAGTGCATAAGTTAATTTTGCATTAGCCGAGTATTTTCTTTCGGGGTTCATAGAAATGTAAGCTCCATCGCCTGTGTTTCTGGGAATCCAGAATGTCTGATCAGATGGATTTGGGAAAAACGGAACGTCATCATTTACATTAAAAATTCTTTGTCCGTATAAGTATCCGTTATTCTTATAATATCTGCCCGTAACAAAAAAATATAGATTGTTAACGGGAGAAATTGGTCCACTTAAAGTAAGCTGTAAATTTCTTTGTGCAAGATCCCAGGGATGATCAAGATTTCTAAAAATATCTGTATGATTAGTAAAATAGCTTCCAACATAACCGGTTACATAACCTTCAAATTTATCAGATCCGCTTTGCGTAACTATATTTACAACACCAGAAAGTGCCTGTCCATATTCTGCATTAAATGTTCCGCTTATAACTTCCATTTGTCTAACAGAAGAATTTTCTACCTGTACACCAAATCCACCGTTAAAAGCATCTGTAACAGCAACCCCATCAATCAAATAAGCAACATCATTAGAACGACCACCTCTAAAGTGTCCATCAATTACACCTGCTTGAAGATTTACAATTTGTCCAATGCTTTCAACAGGCATCATTTTAATTTCATTTGATGAAATTGTAACTGAAGTAGAGGTAAGATCTTTTTGAACTAAAGGTCTTTGGGAAGTTACTACAACTTCCTGGTTCAATTGGATTACTGAACTGCTCAACTTCAGATCTACTTTAGTTGTAAGATCTATTTTAACAAGAACTTTTTCAACTATAGTTTTTTGATAGCCGACGGCACTGAATATTACTCTGTATTCTCCGGGTGGAATATTACTAATTGAATAATATCCCTCTAAATCCGCAGATGCACCGAGATAGGTTCCCTCGATAATAACGTTTGCACCAACAATTGGTTCACCGGTTTCCTGATCAGTAACATAACCTGAAATTTTTCCAGTTGTTCCTGCAAACAAAGGAACTGAGAGTAGAATTATTGTAAATACAAATAAAAGTTTTTGTACAACTTTTATTTTTATAGAAAAGTTTATTGGTAGATCATTCTTATTCATTTCATTTTCCTGATAAAATTATATTTCTCCTGCCATTGATTGAGAACCAAAAAAAGAAAAGGCACGGCATTAAGCCGTGCCTTAAAAAGATTATTTGAGCAGCATCATTTTGTTGGTTTGAACAAAAGAACCGCTTTCTAATCTGTAGAAATAAATACCACTTGATAACCCTGAAGCATCAAAAGATACGTTGTAGCTGCCTGAAGCATAATCACCTTTTACAAGTGTTGCTACTTCTTTTCCAAGTACATCGTAAACTTTTAATGTAACAAATCCTGCTTCTTTTAACGCAAACTTAATTTGTGTGCTTGGGTTAAAAGGATTTGGATAATTTTGAGTTAATGAATACTCAGTAACCGGCTGTCCATCTTCCTCTACACCAACCGGATCCCAAAGATTACCAACCCAGGTATGAGCCCATCTTGATACATCACCCCAGGATTGATCATCATTGTAATATGAATAGCACATGATACCTTCTCTGGAGTTTGTCGCATCGGCATCATTGATCGAATAATCTATCGGAATTCTCATACCTTCAACAGGTGAAAATATTGCATCATTACCGGGAACAGCAAGATCAGCCCAGCTAATTTTAAATTCAACTACATAACCTGAAGGGAATTTTAAATCCCAGTAGTAATTTGAACCAAGACCAACTACGCTATCTGCACCGGCTATTCCATCAAGAAGCATTCTGTTATATGCAAATCTAAAATGATAATCAGGATTTTCACCTCTCTTTAATGATGTGTGAGGAGCACCGTGCCAGTTGTATAATCCTAAAAATAAATCCGGACAATCATTTAAATATGATGTGCCTTGAGCGTTTGGAACAACTATATCGTCGTTGATATCAAAGGCTACGTACAAATAATTTGCATCAGCAGCAACCCAGGATAACACAGAAAGATCAGCATCATTGCTGATAGTTGTATTAGGAGCAACAAAACCTGTTCCGTCTGAAATCTTCATGCTAAATGGAGTTATTGACTGCCATTCAGATAAATCACCGTCAGCAACAAAATTTGGAGCATTCAATGAAATTGTTGCAACGCCCTTTGCAGTATTTGTTACTGCAGATGAATTAACGCTTACAACACTCTGATTTCCTGATGCATCTTTACAAACTATTGCATAATAATATGTAGTACTCTGATCTGTATTTGGTGCAAATAATAAATGAGATGCTATTTGATTGTTTTCTGCGATGTTGAATTTTACGTACTCAGCATTTCTAACATCAGTGATAGGATCTTTGCTGTAATACACATCATATTTTTCACCGGTTTCACCAGGAA
>DASVGS010000176.1:0-2139 GCA_036379435.1 Ignavibacteriaceae bacterium | reverse complement strand
ATAACAAAATATAATTTTTTTATGAGAGTTATGATAAAAAAGATTCTATTTATTTTATTGTTTTTTTCGTGCGGGATATTTGCAACATCAAAAGAAGAAATTGCAAATAAAATAGGAGGAATAATTTATAAACTACCGGCTAATACAATTAGCGGCGTGCTTATTTATAATCCATTGCTTCAGGATACAATTTTTGCGATGAACGAAACCCGGCCAATGATTCCTGCCTCTTTAACAAAATTATTTACAACCTCTACTTCACTTGGGGTAATGGGCGGTGATCATAAATTATCCACCAGGTTATTTTCTGATGATATTAATTTTAATGATAAAACAATAAATGGTAATCTTTACATAAAGGGATTTGGTAATTCTGTTTTTACTGAATCTGATTTGCAGGAACTTGTAAATAATGTAGTGGCTAAAGGAGTTGTAAAAATAACCGGTTCAATTATAGGTGATGATTCTTACCTTGATAACATTTATACCAGAGAAGATTGGATTGAGGGTGAAGGATCAAACGTACGCTTACCATTAATTTCTGCTCTTGTTGTTGATAGGAACAGAAAGACTATCAGAAAAAAAGTCAGACGCAGATACCGGTACCTTTCAGAGAATATAAAAGACCCGCCTCTTTATGCAGCTACTCTTTTGGCAGAAAAATTAAGATCATCCGGAGTAGAGATTACGGGGAAAACTTTAACGGGAAAAACTCCACCCAATACTTATTTACTTGGAGAAAAATCTATTCGGTTAAAAGAATTAATTTCACTTATTAATAAACATAGTGACAATTTTTTAGCAGAGTGCCTTTTCAAAACTCTTGGGGCTGAATTCAGCGGTGTTCAGGGTAATTCTTTTTTTTCACAGCAGGCTATATTAAAATTTATTAAAGATAATAACATATTTTCTCAAGGTACTGAAATAGTTGATGGATCAGGAATTTCCAGATCAGACCAGGCAACCCCGCTTGCAATAAACGGAGTACTTGAAAAAATGTATTTTGATCTTGTACACTTTGATGATTTTTATAATTCGTTAAGTATCGCCGGTGTTGATGGAACACTGCGAGGCAGAATGCTTGGCTCAAATGCAGAAAATAATTTTAGAGGAAAAACCGGTACTTTAAACGGTGTTACAGGTTTAGCCGGATATCTTACAACTATAAATGATGAGGATCTGATTGTAACTATTATATTTCAGTTTTCTAAAGGTAGTTGGGGATATTTTAGAGATATTCAGGATGAAATTGTTCAAACACTTCTGGATTTAAATCAATCAGCTCCGATTAATTAACTAACCGGAGCTACTGATAAAAATTATTTACCGGTAGGGACCTGATTTTGAGGAGGAAGTGTGGGATTGGTAGGAACATTTGTTCTTCCACTCTCCTGTATCACACTTCTTTGATCAGCAGTTGTTTGACCCGGCAAGAAAAATAAATTAATAACCAGGGCAAGCACAGCAAGAGCACCTGCTAACCACCAGGTACCTTTACTTAAAAAATCCGCTGTTCTTCTCGATCCAAACATTGTGCCCATACCTGCACCAGCGCCGCCAAACGTTCCGGCTAAACCGCCGCCTTTACTAGCTTGTAATAATACAATTATGACAAGCAGTATGGCGATAATAGTTGCTAACAATACTAACATAGTGTACATATTTTTTCTCCTTAATATTGTAGCGGGGGAGGGATTCGAACCCCCGACACGTGGATTATGATTCCACTGCTCTAACCTACTGAGCTACCCCGCCGAAAATTTAGGCTGTAAATATAAATCTTTACCCATAATTATCAAAAATGGCATCAAATTATGAATTGTTAAGGGTTTCCCAGAGATGGTCTAATAATGATTGAATTCCAAAACCCGTTGCAGCAGAAAATATCATAACATTTTCTTTAACTTTTTTGATTTTGGTTTTAGCCAGTTTGTTTATTTCATTTTCTTGTACCAGATCTGATTTTGATAATGATACGATTATTTTTTTATCTACAAGTTTTTTACTGAATTTTTTTAATTCATTGTACAGTGTTTCAAAATCAGTTTGAAAATCATCAGAAGTGATATCGATAAGGAATAACAAAATTTTTGTTCGTTCTATATGGCGAAGAAATTTAATTCCCAGTCCCTTACCCTG
>DASVGS010000175.1:0-4453 GCA_036379435.1 Ignavibacteriaceae bacterium | reverse complement strand
TGACGATCGGTTAATTGTTTTTTTTCCATAATTTTTTGTCTAATCTATTTAGAAATAGTGTTCATTTGTTCACCTCAAATATAGTGTACAAGTGTTCACTTGTCAAGTATGAAATGCAATTTTTTTTAGGATTTAAAATTTTATGGAAGGATCTAGTAGATAGAAAAGTTTTTGACCAATTTTATTAATATTCATTATTCCTGCAAAATTACTTTCACCGGGACCAAAAGCATAAATTCCGACTGGTGAAGGGGTGTGACCACCCGTATTGTAAGATAACTCCATATCGGTGGCATCTAAATTTCCATTTGTTATGGCCATTCCACCTGTCTCATGATCAGAAGTAACAAGCACTAATGTGTTTTTATTTACCTTTGCAAAATTTAATGCCGCCTTTACTGCTGTAATAAAATCCTGCATCTCCGTTAACAACTCTTTTGATTTATGATCGTGACCGGCCCAATCTATTTGCGAACCTTCGATCATCAGTACAAATCCTTTAGAATTTCTTTTAAGATGTTTTAAAGCATTATTTGTCAGATCGCCCAAAGTATAATCTCTTTTAGTAGATTCAGGTAATCCATCCAATTCCAATAATGCATAAAGATTTTTTTCTGATTCATCTAATGAATTTAATTCACCATAATTTTTTGGCAAACTGTAGTTCTTTGCTTTTAATACATCAATAAGATTTCTATCATCATTTCTTGCCCCTGATAAATTCTTAGGTAAAAAATATTTTAGTCCGCCCCCTATAACTACGTTAATATTTTTTTCAATCATCTGTAAAGCAATTTCTGTCTGATCATTTCTATCTTTAGTATGAGCGATAAATGCACCGGGTGTTGCGTGTGCAACCGAACTAGTTACTACTATACCGGTTGAAAGTCCGCGTTTTTTAGCAAGTTCAAAAATTGTATAAAGTGGTTTACCATTTGGATCGACAGAGACATATTTATTATTGGTTAAATATCCCGTTGCGATGGCTGTCGCACCTGCTGCAGAATCAGTAATTAATTTATCAGCAGAGCAAGTGATAGATAAACCGATTGATTTAAATTCTTTGAAAGGTGAGTTTGAATCTTGTAATAATGAGGCACCAACATAGTTGATGCCCATTCCATCTCCGATAAGAATAATAATATTTTTGGGCTTTACATTCTGCGCACTAATAATACTAGAGGCTGCGAATAATAAAGCAAGAAAAAGGCGAAACATTTAGCTTACTTCAACCACTTTCTTTTCTACTTTAACTAACCAATTATGTGTATCTTCCTTTTCTCCGTAATAGATTGAAGACAACTCATCAAACAATTTAACATCAAGTTCGCCAGGCTTACCATTGTTAAATGACATGTTTTTCTCTTTATAGGTTAATGAACCTATAGAAGAAATTATAGCAGCTGTTCCTGTTCCGAACAAACCTAAGAGATTACCATTATTGTATGATGAAATAATTTCATCAACTGATATTTCTCTCTCAGTAATTTTCATTCCCCATTCTTTAAGTATTTGTATTACAGATCTTCTTATTACTCCAGGTAAAATTGATCCGTTTAGAGCAGGAGTTGAAATTTCATCTTTAAAATTTACGAAGATGTTCATTGTTCCAACTTCCTGTAAATATTTTTGCTCAATTCCATCCAGCCACAAAACCTGTGTAAAACCTTTTTTGGCAGCTTCTTTTGCTGCTAATAAACTTGCAGCATAATTTGCGGCAGTCTTACATTCGCCAAGTCCTTTTCTAACTGCACGAACGTAATCATCCTGCATTAGTATTTTAATCGGTTTAAATCCTTCAGCATAATATGCTCCAACCGGTGAAAGTATTATAACGAGTTTATAATGGTTTGATGGTCTTACGCCAAGTGCAGGATCAGATCCATACATAAATGGTCTTATGTAAAGTGATTCTCCTTTGTTAACAGGAATCCAATCACTATCTATTGCCACAAGTTCTTTAAGTGCTTCCAGCACAAAATTAACATCAATCTCTGGCATACAAATTCGTTTTGCAGAATTATTTAATCTCTGCAAATGTACCTCAGGTCTGAAAAGCACAACATCACCCTGCACTGTTTTGAAAGCTTTCATTCCTTCAAAAATTGTTTGTCCATAATGTATGAAAGAAGTGGCAGGATGCATATTTAATGATTCCATAGTTCTGATTGTTGGGTTATGCCATCCTTTCTCGTCATTGTAGTCCATTTCAAAAAGATGATCAGTAAAAACCTGTCCAAAACCTAAATTTTTTGGAAAGACAATTTTTTCAGTTCTTTCCTTTACGATGTATTTAATTTGTTCCATTTTATTTCATTCCTTTTAGCTGAAGGCCTTTAAGAATTTATTTATTTAATTTGTAATATATATTTTATTAGGAAATAAGCAATTTTAAATTTTTATGAATAGCAGATATTCACTTTCAAAATATTAGCATCCATAACACATAATCCAATATTAAAATTAATGCTGCAGAAATTACAAAAGATCTTATGGTTGCTAAACCAACTCCTTCTGCACCCCCTTCAGTTCTAAAACCAATATGACATCCCAGTAGTGAGGTTACACCGCCAAAAAAAATCGTTTTAACCAACCCGGAAAGTAAATCTCCCATATCAAAAAATCTGTTTACGGAATTGAAGAAAACAGCAAATGATACTCCAAGAAAATAATTGGAAACCAAGTAGGCACCCAAAACTGCAATTGTGTTTGCAAAAATTACAAGAATCGGCATCATAATTATTGCCGCTAAAAATCTTGGCATTGCTAAATATCTTACAGGACTAATTGCCATAGTTTCTAATGCATCAATTTGTTCAGTTACTTTCATGGTACCAAGTTCTGCAGCAATTGATGCACCAACTCTGCCTGCAATTACTATACCCGTCAAAACGGGTCCAAGCTCCGTAATTATAGCTCTTGTTGTTGCACCTCCTAAAAAAGATAATGGTGCAATACCTTTTAATTGATATGCAGCTTGCCATGCCGAAACAGCTCCTGTAAAAATAGCAATGATTAAAACAAGTGGAAGAGAATTAACTCCAATGTGTTCCATTTGAAAAAGTATAAGTTTTTTACTTTTAAATACCTGAGAAAAATTTTTGATGATGCCAAAAAATAGATTTGAAATCTGTCCGAATTCCTGAAGGAAAGCCAGAGTACGATTGCCAAGTTTTTGAAATGCTAATGTTATCAAAACAAACATTTTAATTTGTGATATGCAAACTTAAATAAAAAGCACGAATATTGGGCTTTAATATTTCTAAATTTATACCAGATTTCCGTTTAAGTTTTCTTATCTAATCTTTATAACAATACATTTATTCAAAACGAGACATATTAAGCAATTTTAAATATTATTTAACTTATGAATTCGTAATATTTTGAATGAAAATTAAAAGTAATATGGCATTATTGTTATTACAACAAAGAGCCTATTTAACGGGAATAAATATATCCTGTTTAAATAAAAATAAGTTTTTAACTATAGATAAATTTATTACAAATATTTAATACTTATAAATTGGAACCTAAAACTTTTAATCTTACAGATAGTGCACCTATTGCCATTCTTACATTTAATAAGAATGGTGAAATAGATTATGCAAACAAAGCTTTTTCTGATCTTGAATTATTATACGGGTTCGAATATCCCGCCAATTTAATGGGCTCAAGTATTTTTGGAAAAGAACTTTTTCCAAAATTTGCAATTACAAATGAACTAAATGATATTTTATCAGGTATTCCTTTCGAAAAAGAATTAAACTTTGTTGAGACCAAATCAAATGGATTAATTCACCTTATTATAAAAGGCGCACCAATTTTTGATGGTGATGAAATAATTGGCGGGTTAATAATTGTTGAGGATTTAAAGATTCTGACTAAAACAAAAAAAGAAGAAGCTATCAGAAATGATTTTATCGAAAACGCAATTCATAATGTTTCTGATTTTTTTCTTGTTGTTGACAGGTTGGAACGAATTCAATTCTTTTCAAAAAACATTTTACATTATATAAATATTTCTTCAGATTTAATTAAAACCGCAACTATAGGCAGCTTATTCGATTCAGAAACCTCCAGAATTATAAAAGAATATTTTGAGTACGCTAAGAAAAACAGAATTGTGGCTACGGAAAAAGTATCTTACGATGTAAGAGGAAACAAAAAGGTTTTTGAATGCAGATTTGTTCCTCAAGAAAATTTTAGAAAAGAAATTACTTTTGTTTACCTGTTCTTTAAAGATATAACCTCCCAGGAAAGAGAAATTGATAATTTATATAAAGATGTTGGAACACTTGAATATTATCATACCATAACCACCAAATCCACTGAAGCTGTATTTGTTATTAATATTAATAATATAATTGAGTACTGGGACGAAAGTGCTGAGAAACTTTTTGAAGTTTCCTCAAAAGATGTATTAGGTACTACCGCCGAAAACGGTGTAAGCATT
>DASVGS010000174.1:0-3280 GCA_036379435.1 Ignavibacteriaceae bacterium | reverse complement strand
CCAAGCGGAGTTTATTTCTATCAACTTAAAGCTGGTGAGTATGTTGAAACAAAAAAGATGATTCTTTTGAAATAATTTGATTAACATTCCTAAATTAAAACCCTGATACCTTTGTATCAGGGTTATAATTTACATTTATAGTAGAAGATAAATATTGTGACAATTAATTTTTGCAGGAATGCTATTAACTGATCACAAATAAATATTTTATTTCAACGTTGATTTTGTACCTAGAAGTTCTTCAAGTTTTTTTAGGAGATCCTCACCTCTTAAATTAGAGGCGATAATCTTTTGATCCTTGTCCAGCAAAACGTTAGCTGGAATTGAATTTATTGCATAGAGTTTACCTGCTTCATTACTCCAGCCTTTTAGATCAGAAACCTGAGTCCATGTTAATTTATCATCCTTAATTGCCTTTATCCACTTATCGCGATTGGTATCAAATGAAACACCAAGTACGTCAAATCCCTTTTTACTATATGTATTCCATGCCTTCACAACATTTGGGTTTTCTGCTCGGCAAGGCCCGCACCATGCTGCCCAAAAATCAACTAACAATACTTTACCTTTTAGTGATGAGAGAGAAACAGGATTTCCAGTAGTATCATTCAGCGTAAAATCCGGAGCAATTTGACCAATAGCAGTAGCACGCAGTAAACCAATTCGTTTTTCGATATCCTGATAATATGTGGAAGCTTTTAAGTTAGTGTCGATCACGCTTATTAGATTCTGTAATTCGGGCAGATCAAACCGATATGAATTGCGAAATATTAGATAAGGTGAAACTACCGTATTATTATTTGATTTAATATAAGAGATTAACTGATCTTTTACCTCTTTATCGAGGTCTTCACTAATTGTATCATATTTTTTCATCGCTGCCGTATCACCTAATTCTTTTGCAGTTTTCCATGCATTGTAAACATCATCCATCTTTTTCATCAAAGTATCATTCATAACCACATATTTCTTGTAGATATCTTGCGAGGATGAACCAAGTACTTTCGAATTTTCAATACTGTCAGGGTAAAGCTGAACATTAATGTCAGAATTCTCTACGAAAAGTGGAAAGGTGATTTTTTTATCGTCCATTGTTAAATACCACATCTCAGGCATAACGACTGATCCGGTAAAATTAAATTTTCCATTAATTACTTTAGTCGAATCGAGTTTTTCCCATCCATCAATTCCTCGTTTTTGAAGAAAAATCATGACAGAATCTTTGCTATCAATAGTTCCTGTTATTGTGAACTGCTCTTTTTTAATATTACAGGAAGCTAACAAAAGTCCTAGAAATAAGATTAATATTATTTTTTTCATGCTCTTTATCTTTCATTTTTTACTTGAATAAAAATAAGCTTTCTGGTTTAGAAAAAGAATGCTATTTATGCTAAACTTTGAGGCGAAGGATTCAGATTATTTTTCTAAATTAGTTTAACTAAAGTTTGATAAACAATTCTTTTTATCTCAATTTAGACATCGAAATAAATAAGGTGTTTTATGAAATTCTTCATTCAATTTTTTCTTTTTGTTATTCTTACTATTTCTATCCAGGCGCAAAACTTTCCAGACAGCCAAACAGATGGAAAATATTATGAAATAAATGGTGCAAAAATATGGACTGTAAGTTTTGGAAAAGGTGAACCATTATTTTTTATTGCCGGTGGTCCTGGCAATGCTCATACATATCTAAGGGCTTTCGATTCTCTTTCTACAACTAACACTTTAATATACTTCGATGCATTTGGAAGAGGGAAATCAGATACAGCTAAAGATGTGAAAGAATATTCTTTACAAAGAGATATTGAAGATCTTGAAGCTTTACGTAAAGAAATGGGATTTTCTAAAATTAGTATACTTGGGCATTCTTATGGAGGATTAGTTGCTCAGGGGTATGCAATTCAATATCCGGAAAATGTTTCTCATTTGATTCTTGCAAATACATTTCATTCTTATTTAATGTGGCAGGAAAACTGTGATAATTCAAATCACGAAATTAAAACCAATTACCCCGAAGTTTGGGAAGAACTGATGAAAGTGAGAGAACTGGGAATAGTTTCAAGTGATGAAATTCATCAGGATATTTATAGCAGGGTGCCGTATGGATTTTTATATGCATACAATCCTGAAAATTTTATAAAAAAAAGTAAACCTTATCCAAATCTTATGAATACAAAATTGTACTACCAAATGGTTGGAAGAGATGGAGATTTTTTAATTACCGGTGATATCGGAACCTTTGATTTCAGAAAGCAGTTAAAAAATTTGAAGATGCCAATTCTAATTTATGCAGGCAGATATGATCGTGTTGCGGTTCCATGGATGGAAGTTGAGTACAAAAAATACTGTCCGCAAGCTGAGTTTGTTATGTTTGAAAAAAGCGGGCACAATCCGCAAGTGGAAGAACCCACAGCCACTATAAAACTGATACGTGATTTTTTAAGTAAATAGTTATGATAAAGCGCACTTGAACATCATAATTATGTTGGAAGTGCGTTTTATATAAATTTTTCATTTCAAATCATTAAACCAATTAATAAATGGTTCTGTCTAATTTTTATAAAAAATTAAAATTAGAAAGTGATTGGAATGAAAAACCTGATCTTATTATTTAGCCTATCTATCTTTTTATTTTCCATTACCGCAACAGCACAACCAAGAATCACACCACAGGAAAGATTAAAAGTGTTAAAAGAACGCCTTAATCTCATTGAAGATCAATCTCAAACAATTGAAAAAATATTAATCAAATCGGATGAAGAGATGAAGAAACTTCGCTCGAGTGATAATAGTGACAGAGAACAGTTTAGAGAACAAATGGAAAAGACAAATAAAGAAATAGAAAAAGTATTGGATGAAAAACAAAAAGAAGAATTCAAGAAAATACTTGATGAAAGAAGAAATCATAAACCCGGAAGGATGAAGCATTAAATCAATTAAAGCTCAATTCTTTATAAATACAAAATACATTTTGAGTTATCTAAATGAAAAAGAAATTTTTAATCCTCAGCATAGTTGCAGTGTTAATTGTAATTGCAGTTTACTTTTTATTTTTAAACAGCAGCACAAACGAAACAAATAAATTTGTTTTTGCAAAGATCACAAGAGGAGATTTAAATACAACCATTACAAGCACAGGTACGCTTCAGGCTGTTTCAACGGTTGATGTTGGTACGCAGGTTTCAGGAAAAATTGATAAAATATTTGTTGATTTTAATTACAATGTTAAAAAGGGACAAATACTTGCAATTCTTGATACAACAAATCTTGCACTGCAAGT
>DASVGS010000173.1:0-2897 GCA_036379435.1 Ignavibacteriaceae bacterium | reverse complement strand
ATATAGGCCGGGCTCTTTTAAAATTGATTTATTCACTTTAACATTTACAGCAGTAAGTTGATCATTTCTGAGGTAAGTTTTTTTCTGAATTAGAGTCAACCAGTCAGCATCGCATTTTAAATTATAAACCCTGTAAAACTTATCTGATTTAATTGAATTATCTCTCTTGATATTAAAAGAAAAAACTTCATCACCAGTAATAAAAGAGCCATCGCGTATATAAAGATTTCTTGCTCTGTTATCCGGTTGATTAGGTGCAAACGAAGAAACAGTGTATGTTTCAAATTTATTCTGCTCACCGTTCTTTATATATTTTTTTAAAAGCTCATATGCATTTAATACATTTATAAATCCTGCTCCTTGATCGAGCGCAGTGTATTGGTCCCAGTATGTTGCAGATTCGCGCAGTACCTTAAATAAAAGTTGTGATGGGATCTTTACCTCAGGAAATTCTTTTTGTGCTGCACTAAGTAATAATGCCATAACTCCGGAGGAATACGGACAAGCCATACTTGTTCCCCATTTCCTGTCGCCATTATCAAAATTGGGAACTGTTGATGTTGCAGCGCCTGGTGAAACAACATCCGGTTTGCTTACTTCTCCACCACGGGAACTAAAGTGAAGAATTATATCATAAGGCAAATCTGATCCGTAATCATCACGCCCAACTTCTTTTGTTAATACAGCACCGGAAGAAAAAACATAATTGCTTGAAGATGGTAATCCTGCACTGGATAATCCCGGACCTTCATTTCCGTTGCTTGTGCTAACATACAAATAAGGATTGTTCTTTAAGAGATCAGCAAGAAATTTTTCTATTTCTGATTTTCCCTCAATCTCAGAGCCAATTCCAAAACTCATACTAACAATACAGGGTTCTTTTCTTTCTTTCGAAATTTTATCTGCATACAAATATGCTTTTTTCATGCTTTCAGTTACTGTTGCGCCGCCGGGATAATTATTGTTGCCAAGCTTTAATCCAATAATTTTAGTTCCCGGTGCAACACCGTTTATACCTACATCGCCAATATTAAAACCACCTGCTATTCCTGCACAATGAGTACCGTGTCCACCATCATCAAAGTAAAGGGAGATTAGTTTATCTTCCGGAAAAATATTTAATGCAAAAGTAAGCGGAGTTAAACCTTTTTTATTTTGAATCGTAAATGAATCAAAATTTTCTTTATAGTTGCGTAAAGGTCTTTCATCAGAAAGATCGCCGTTTCCATTTGTATCAAAGTAAACCACCCAATAACCCTCGGTAGTTTTATACGTTACCATAAAATATTTATCATCTTTTACGCCATTACCATTTAAATCCTGCGCACCCGATCCGGAATTTATTAGATGAGTTTCATTTAGTACACTTATCCAGTAATTATCATCTGCACTTTTTAACATTTTACTTTTATCTGCAAAAACAGAATAACCTTTTTCATCATTTTCAAAAACATCTTTACCATCTTTACTTGATAGATCAGCTTCAACAATCGGCATATCACCTTCGCCGGTAAAATCCTGTGCATCAATTACCTTTACTTCCCCGGTTGATGTTTTTGTCAGACCGTCAATTCCCATATCAACACCTGTATCCAGCACCAAAATAATTGTTCCTCTGCCATCGTATTCAGGATGCTGCTTTATAAATTCTTCAACCCCGGTATCTTTTAAAGAAAGAAAAGTTTGCTCATTTACCTGGGCAATCACTGAAGTTGTGACAATGAATAGCAAGAAAGATATTAATCTGATCTTCATATTTAACCTGTTTAGTTTTGAATTGGATAAATTAGTTTTTTTCCGGTAAGAAAATTTGAAATGAAGTAATATATAAGTTGCTTCATAAGCTTTAATTTAATTATAAAATTTATGCTTAAATTTAAGCACAAATAACCAGAGTTTTCAAACAAATTTGTAAGTGTTTTTATTTGAGTGTCATTTCGAGTTTGATTTTAGTTAGTGAGAAATCTATCAAAATATAAAGGGTTAGATTTCTCCCTTTGGTCGAAATGACAATTGCATGAAAATTAAATGGAAAAATGAACCCAAAACTATACATCGTTTCAACTCCAATTGGAAATTATGAAGATATAACTCTCCGAGCTTTGCGAATTTTAAAAGAATGTGATTTTATCATTTGTGAGGAATTTAAGGAAGCACGAAGATTATTATCCCATTATAATATTCAGAAAGAACTAATCTCCCTGAATGAACATACAGAAAATGAAGTTGCGAATGATTTAATCCTAAAACTGCTTGAAGGAAAATCTGCTGCACTTATTTCTGATTGTGGTACGCCATTGTTTTCTGATCCAGGGCATTTGCTTGTTGACCTTGCACTGCAAAATAGAATTGATGTAATTCCAGTTCCAGGAGTGAGCTCTTTACTCACGGCTTTGGTTGGCAGCGGACTGGATTTTGAAAAATTTTACTACTACGGCTGGCTCTCACCTAAAAAAGATATAAGAAGAAAACAATTATTAGACCTTAGAAAACGAAAAGAAACTATTGTTTTAATGGATACTCCATATAGACTAAAAACTTTGCTTGAAGATATTGTCAAACTACTTGGATCTAATGTTCCCTGTGTGCTTGCATTTGAACTGACAAAAGAAAACGAAAAATTTTATCGTGGTAATGCTGGAAACATTTTGAACAAAGTAGAAAAAGAAAAGTTAAAAGGTGAGTTTGTATTGATGATTAAGAACCAATAGAACGTATTTAATGGTTTAACACGGATCGATCTGCGGAAACCCGCGCAATCTGTGTCATCCGTGTTCTATTTTCTTAACAAAGCCACATTCTCAATATGAAAGGTATGTGGAAACATATCAACGGGTCTTGTCTTAATTAGTTTATAACCTGCTTCAACCATTAACTTAATGTCTCTAACCTGCGTG
>DASVGS010000172.1:0-2945 GCA_036379435.1 Ignavibacteriaceae bacterium | reverse complement strand
TAGAATTTATAATTGATAGAAAAAATATCAATGAAAAAATATTTATAAATGTTTTAACCGGATCGGGAGAGAAAATTGTACCCGTTAAACTAACAAATTATTACAGTGCTTTTTATATCATCAGTACATCGCTTGTTGCATTGCTGTTCTTTATCATCGGTGTATTTGTGCTGCTAAAAAAACCAGATTTAAAAGCCTCACATATTTTTCACTGGGCAAGTATTGGTATATCTTTAATTGTCTGTTTAACCTGGTCAAATCTTAATACTTTTTCATTTTTTTCAAAATATATATTCAGAGCTCTGCTTCATATTTCTTATTTAATTACTCCCGCTCTCTTCGTTCACTTTACCTTAGCATTTCCAACAGACAAAACAGTTAGATGGAAATATTTTATTTATCTTAATTATGTGATTGCTTTTGTACTGGTGATTTTAAACACATACTATTTTACAAATGCATTGGCAGTTTTTAACGATGAAGAAATTGATACTTACTTGTTGTTGTTCAAATATTTACGCATTTACTTAATCATAAGCGTTTTAATATCAATATCCGTTTTTGTAACAGCGTTATTAAAAGCAAGAGGTAAAGTTGAGCGCCAACAATTAAAATGGCTTTTGTTTGGTTTTTTGATTGGACCATTAAGTTTTGTAACCCTTTGGGTATTGCCAATACTTTTTACCGGTAAGGCACTGGTTCCCGAAGAATTAATAATGATTTTATTGTGCGCAATACCAATTACATTTGCAATCGCAATAATCAAATATCACTTTCTTAATATTGATGAAGTACTTAATCGAAGTATAGTTTATGGAATTGTAATTGCTATTTTACTTTTGATTTATTCAGCTTTAATTATTCTGTTAGTTTATCTATTAGATCTGCCGGATCAATCTCTTATCTCCGCAATTGCCGCAGTAATACTTGCACTGCTTTTTCAACCGTTAAAAACAAAAGTTCAGAATTTTGTGGATAAAAAATTTTTCAGAATTAATTACAATTTTAGAAAAGAGATGAGCCGGCTTACAGAGAGTATTAAAAATTATAACGATGTCGGCTCTTTGAGTGAATACCTTATAGATGAAATAGATAATCTCTTTTCTGTAGAAAAAATAGCATTCAGTGAGCTTGATACAAAAACAGGAAAACTCTTTATTCGTAATCAAAAAAATTTCGAACAGATCTCTGAAAAAATTCTGCACATCAAACCAGAAACATTAGCCAGAAAATGGTTCCAGGTTGCAGCGGTTAAAAATAAAGTTGAAGATGAATCCAATATCTCTACTATATTTCAAAACACTTTGGTTCGATGGAAAATTAGTTTGGTTGTACCTATAAAATCCGTTAAAGATGATCTCTTTGGTTTTATCATTCTTGGAAGTAAAAAATCAGGGGTCCGGTTTTCATCGGAAGATGTTGATTTCCTTAAGGATATTGGTATCAATACCGGTTCAACCATAGAAAGAATTAAACTCCAGGAACAGTTAATCCGTGAAAAGCTTGCTGCAGAAAAACTGGAAGAATTAAATCAACAAAAGTCTATGTTTGTTTCACAAGTTTCCCACGAATTAAAAACCCCGTTGACATCAATTAAAATGTTTTCCGAAATGATGCTTCAAAACGAAGAATCACTTACCGGAAAATCAAAAAATCATCTGGAAATTATTGAAGGCGAATCTGATAGATTAACAAGATTAATTAATAACGTACTTGATTTTTCTAAAATTGAAAAAGGAGTAAAAGAATATTCTTTTAGAGAAATACATTTCAATAAAATTGTTCGTGATGTGGTGGAACTAATGCAATATACTATTAAGATGAAGGGGTTTAATCTTAAATCAAACATTACCGGGTTTGAAGATTTGATTTTGGGAGATGCCGATGCAATTAAACAGGCAATTGAAAACCTAATTTCAAATGCCATTAGATTTTCACCCGATAGCAAAGAGATTGTGCTTTCAACATTTAGTGAGGATATTTTTGCTTGTGTAAGTGTTAAAGATAATGGGATAGGAATTGCACAAAATGATATTGATAAAATTTTTGATCCGTTCTTTAGATCTGAAGATGCAAAGTTAAAAAAAATTGATGGTACGGGGTTGGGTCTTCATATCGTTAAAGATATAATTGAGCGGCATAAAGGAAACATCCATATTGAAAGTTTAGAAGGCAAAGGTAGTACTTTTACTATCTGCTTACCCGTAATGCCTGTAAATAAAGGAGGGAGTGATGAAAAAAATTCTGATAGTTGAAGATGATCCTGCAATAAGAACAGGGTTAAATGAAACTTTGACCACAGAAGGATACTTAATTACTGAGGCTGAGACAGGAACAAAAGGATTTGAACTTGCAAGTAAAAACGATTTTGATTTGATACTCTTAGATTTAATTCTTCCGGGTAAAGATGGAATTGAGATATGCAAGGAGTTAAGAAACAACGGGGTAAAAACACCAATTGTTATGGTAACCAGCAGAAAAGAGGAAATTGATAAAATTCTTGGACTGGAAATTGGAGCCGATGATTATGTAACCAAACCATTTAGTATCAGAGAACTGGTTGCTCGTGTAAAAGCTTTAATAAGAAGAAGCACATACGAGCCTGGTGAAATGGAAGAAGTTGAATTTGCTGATATAAAAATAAATTTTAAAAAGCAGGAGATGTTTAAAGATCATAATCCGGTCAGGTTATCCGCAACGGAATTCAGGATATTACATTATTTCATATATCATGAAAGTGAAGTGATTTCCCGTGATAAATTTTTGGATGAAGTTTGGGGATATGATTCTTTTCCTACAACCCGTACAGTTGATAATTATATTCTATCTCTTAGAAAAAAAATTGAAGATGATCCGGCAAATCCAAAACATTTAATTACAATATATAAAGTTGGTTATAAATTTTTAAAGTAGATTAGCACATCTACTATTTTAACAATTCATAG
>DASVGS010000171.1:0-2869 GCA_036379435.1 Ignavibacteriaceae bacterium | reverse complement strand
AACTCTTCGATCGAATAAAAAATTACTTTCGTTTACTTTTCCATCCAGCGATCGGGGTCCTATTCTAGTCCTGCTGTCAGATAACCGTGCTATCAATCCACTTGTAAAAGATATTGAAACAGTTGCTGGAACAATTGCCAGATCAAAATTTCTTCTAATCATTTTAAAGAATTTAATAAATTCAAACGGGTTGAACATTTTTCTTTTATCAAATACAATTAGCTCATCAATAAATTTATTTTTGATAACTCCGTAATAATTATCAACGCTGGATAATAAAGTAAGATGGGATTGAGGATATTTTTCTTTTACAGCTCTAAATAAAGATACACCAGCCAGCATATCACCAAGCTGATTATGCTGTCTTATAATCAAAATTTTTTTTATATCAGTAAGAGTTCTATTTGGATTTTCATCTAAAGCATAAATTTTTTTTAAAAAAGAAATTAAAAAATTGGATGGAAAAGATTTACCTGCCATTATTATCAATTCTTTTTTTCATCTTCCGGTTTGATCTCAATATACTTGGCATCCTCAACATCTTCAAACCTGGATTTTTTCCTAGGAGATTGATCATTAATCTTTGGGCTGTTTGAATCTTTAATGAATACAGAAATAACGGTCTTTAACACACGGTAAAGGATATAAAATAAAATAAAATATAAAATAAACCTTAACATGATTATTAACTTAAACTCCTTGTCTCGGGTTTAAAATATTCAATTACACCGCGGTCTTCTCTAAAAATCTGTCTAAACAGTTCATCAAAATCCTGATCATTATTTACAAAATCTATATCGGTGGAGTTAACAATTAAAAGCGGTGTCGAGTTGTATCTAAAGAAAAAATGATTGTAGGCATCACTTAATTCTTCTATGTAACTTCTGGTAAGATTTCTTTCAATAATTCTGCTTCGTTTTTTAATATTAAACATCAATCTATCCAAACTAGACTGCAGGTAAACAACTAAATCAGGTTTTCTTAAATTTCTGGAGAGTAACGGAAAAATATTTTCATAAAGCTTAAGCTCTTCTGCAGAAAGGTTTAAGTATGCAAAAATTTTATCTTTATCAAAGATGTAATCACAAACGATATAATTTGTAAAAAGATCTTCCTGATTTAGCTCTTCCTGTTGTTTGAACCTGTTAATTAAAAAAAACATTTGCGTTTGAAATGCAAATCTTTTTCTATCGTTATAAAAATTTTCTAAAAAAGGATTGGTTTCAAATTGCTCAAGAATAAGTTTTGCCTCTAATCTTGATTTGAGCTTTTTTGCGAGTGCTGTTTTACCTGCACCAATTACTCCTTCAACAGCTATAAACTTTATATCTTCATTTGATGCCAAGATAATTCTCTTCTTTGAATAATGAATTAGAAAATTTATTTATAATATTTTTAGTCTGTAATTCTGTAATAAATCCACTAAGCTTTTTATTAAAAACAGGGTGAATTATTTCTGGTTCAATTTCAACTAAGGGAACAAGAACGAAATCCCGATAAATTATTCCTTTATGCGGTAAAGTAATAATTTCATCTGAAAAAATTAAATCATTAAAAAGTAGAATATCGAGATCTATTTCCCTTGGCCCCCACTTTTGCCGGACTACTCTTCCCAGATTAACCTCAATTTTTTTTAATTCTGTAAATAGTTTTTGAGGTTCATACCCGGTTGAAATTTTTAAAACAGCATTTAAAAAATTATTCTGTTTGATATCTCCAAAAGGAAGGCTTTCATATACTGATGAAATTTTTTCAATATTACAATCTGGTAAATTTATAATTGATTTAACTGCTGATTTTATATTTTCCAGTTTATTCCCCTCATTCGAACCCAGACCAATAAAAGCAATATTTGATTTTTTCTCAATCAATTTTCAGGTCTTTTCTTTCTTTGATCACTTCAACTTCAACACAATCTACTACACCTCCTAAAGGTGGATTATTTTTTCTTACTCTAACAGCAATTTTTTCGATTGCAGAAAATTTGGTTAAAAGTTCATCAGCAATTTTGGAGGCAACAGCTTCAATAAGATAATATTTTTGCTCAAGTGCAAGTTTGTATAATACTTTATATACTTTCTGGTAATCTATTGTCTGATTTAGAGAATCTTTTTTAGCGGCTTCAGAAAAATCAGTATAGATATCCACATCAGCTTCAAATTTTCCACCAACGCTTTGTTCTTCACTCATTACTCCATGATAACCATAAAAAGTTGCCTTCTTAATTCTAATTATACTTTGCATACATATTACCTTTTTTAAGCTGTACAAATTTAATTAATATATTTAATCATACAGTGTTTTTAATAACTGTTTTTTGCTTAAAAATTGATCCAAGATTTGCGAACAATAATCCAGCTAAAACCAAAACACTTCCGATTATGTGTTCTGTCGTCAATATCTCATTATAAAAGATCCATCCCAAGACCAAAGCAACAATAGGAGTTATAAACGCAACCAGAGAAAGTAAAATGACATTTATTCTTTTCATCAACCAGTAAAAAGATGTGAAAGTAACAACACTTCCAAAAAATGCAAGGAAAGTAACTGATACAACCGCTGTTTCATCAATTTTTATCTTTGATATATCTTCCATCAAAAAGCCCACAGCCAGTCCAACGATTCCAGCAATAAACATAGGAATAAGATTCATCGAAAGAGGATTGAGATGTTTACCGGATTTTTTAAGAGTCACTGCAATGAAGGCTTGAATAATCCCGCTTAGTGCTACAGCGATCATTCCTAAAAGCAAATTTGAAAAGTCAGCAGAAAAAGAATCAGAAAAGATTATAACTATTCCAAAAAATCCTAAACACATTCCAAGTATTTTTAGTTTTCCTATTGATTCATCGGGCAGTCTGTAAAAAGA
>DASVGS010000170.1:0-2143 GCA_036379435.1 Ignavibacteriaceae bacterium | reverse complement strand
TTATCCAATTTATCTTTTTGAATTACATAGAAATAATATTGATCTGATTTAGAACCTCCAACAATCGCCATCGAATTGTTTTCTTTATCAACAGATGCAACTATTCTGAATAATCTTGTATCCGGAAATTGCAAAACCACTCCGTCACAATAAACTAAATCATATTTATTACTGTTATCAAGTTTGCTTGCAATTGCATAAATTTTTGAGTTGATTACAGATATTTGAATTAATTGGGCACCGTCATCAACCACTACTTCTGTTTTTGGAACTGGGTTTCCGTTAACAAGTGACTCCAGATCAAAGATTAAGATTTTGCCATCTGTTGTTCCAAAAAGTATTTCGTATGTCTCAGTCAAAGTTTTCCGAACAACAGGAGCAGTAGAAATTATTTCACTTATATTTGTATTTCCTATTGTTGAAGTGGATCCATTTACAGTCCAGTAATTTATACTTGATGGAAATTGCTGAGCAGGACTTCCTACGTGAACACCAACAACATAACTTGTATTGCCGAATTTTACAGAAACCGGTTTGAAATCAGAGAAATCGTTTATTGTTTCTGAAATTAAATTACCATTTGATATACTTAAATAAGCCGGAGTGTTTAGTGCAAAGGTGCTTTGTAATCCCTCAACAGCTGTAATATTTAATCCTTCTGTCTCTGGAAATCCATTTAAAACAAAAGTTGGTTTAATAATTGAATCACCAAATTCAATTTTAAAAGACATTTTATTGGAGATGGAAGAAAAATCTTTAATAGTAATTAAACTATTTGCTCCAGAGTTTGTTCTGGTATCGGGACGAGAATCCTTATTAAAAATATTTTTAAATAATGCAGCCTTGTTCCCAGCATACCAAAAGTCCTGATCAGTACCTTCACCAATAACTTCATCACCAAAGATTGTTATAAATTTTTCACCGATATCCTGCACACCATCAGCTTCTTCAACATCAACACCACGATTTTTCTTATCCGTATTGATTTTATTTTCTGCTAATTTTTCATTTATAACATTTTCATCAATATGCCAGATTACTATTCCATTACCGGGTAAAGCCCAATCAAATTCATCAACATCGATAACTACTCCAGAAAGCGAATCTGTATCGTAACTATAAAATCCTGTTGTGTCTTTGATAAAATTTTTAGCAATAATATTTCCAGCAGATTTTAAGGTTAACTGTGCACCATTACCAGAAACATCCCGTTGTCTGTTTTCAATTAAATAATATTCAGTAGAATTTAAAGGCACTTTCAGGATAACCGTATCTGAAATAGTTGCTGCTAATTTAGTAACAAGGTTTATATTATAATTTCCAGGATCTATCTCAACTGGTTCAGCCCAGCCAAGATAAATTTTTTCCCATGCAGATGGTTCGGGTGGAAAACATCCATTGTATGCAAAAATTGATTGTCCATCCATTAAACCAAATCTTCCTATCGCACTTAAACCAGTATTTGTATCAAAGAGATCCGGCAACCCAAGATGACTTGCGATACTTGCAACGATTAATCCATTTATTGTAATTTCAAATAAAAATTTCCCCGTAATTGTTTCAAGTTCCCTGCTTTCAGTCTCTGGAATAATCATTGAGTTCTTAATTTTAAAAGTTCCGTTTGAAACAGGGAATCCATCAAAAGTAGAACCGAAAATATTCTGTAGTGAATTCTCTCCCAGATAAACTGAAGGCAAATCACGCTCGTTACCAATGCTGCCTGGTAAAGAAATATCTCTGCCAACTCCGGCGTGAAAAATTACAAACAAGTTATAGTCTGAAAAATTTAAACCCGGATACAATTGGTCCGCTTTGGCCCAAACTTCCTGTGCGTACTGTCCCATCGGTGTAAAATCATCTGAACCAGGCACAGGAGAATAATTTCTCATCGTTTTAGAAACAGAGAACGTATCAAGCAATATTGTAAACTGGATGTCCACTTTTCCGTTGGATACTTTTTGAAAATAGTTTTTAACAAAGGTCAGATGAGTCTCAAAATAATCTCTATTATGAGGTAATGGATCTAAAATATCATTACCATAATCCTGAGAATATATTGATCCGAATTTTCCATTACCAAACGTTGCCCCATCCCGATCTTCCTGAAAATTAACCATCACAGCTAAGATTTTAACAGTATCAT
>DASVGS010000169.1:0-6683 GCA_036379435.1 Ignavibacteriaceae bacterium | reverse complement strand
TCTGCAGATAATTTTCCAATCGAACTTAAAGATGGTGATGAGTTTACTGGTTTGCCTCTTGCGGGTGATATTGAAGGAAATACAAAATCAGAGTTAATCTGTTTTACAAAATATGGAAAAGTTTTTTCTTACGACGGAGGTTCGGGTCGATTAGTAGAGGGATTCCCGTTCACATTTCAAAAGGCAAATGGAATTAACCCAATACTTTATAATACAGGAAACAAGATTGCATTAGCTGGTTTTGATTCATCCGGATATTTTAGAGGTTGGACAATTTCCTCAGTACTTTCCAGAATAGATTGGGCTGAAACGTATGGAACAAATACTAATGCATCAAGCATTGAGAAGGCAATAAATAATTTATCACAGAATGAATTCTTCCCAACTTCACGTGCATATAATTATCCAAATCCAGTTTATAATGGTGAAACTGCAATAAGATATTTTGTAAATGAAGATTCAAAAATAAACATCAAAATATTTGATCTTGCCGGGGATTTTGTTGCCGAACTGAATGATCAGGCTAATGGCGGTTTTGATAATGAAACAATTTGGAATGTTAGTGATATCCAAAGTGGAGTTTATCTTGCAAGAATAGAAGCTATCGGATCAAGCGGCAAATCTGAATCTGTTGTAATTAAAATAGCTGTTGTTAAATAATTTCTTTTACTATCTCATTATTATCTATTTATGAAATTATTCATTTCTTTATTTATCGTTCTACTTAGTTCAAATATATTTGCTCAGTTTACAGAATTTCATCCTGAACTGGACTGGTACACAATTAAAGGTAAACACGTGGAAGTGCATTTTCACGATGGTGCTGAAAGGACAGCGCAGGTTGTACTAAAAATTGCTGATGAGGTTTGGGATCCAATCTGTTCGCTGTATGATTATCAACCGGATAAAGTTCACTATATCATTAAAGACATTGATGATTACTCTAATGGGGCCACCTACTTTTTTGATAATAAAATAGAAATCTGGACAAGCGCACTTGATTTTGATTTGCGTGGTGCACATAATTGGTTGAGAAATGTTATATCCCACGAATTTACACACATGGTTCAGATTCAAGCGGCAATGAAGTTAAACAGAAGCGTTCCTGCTTTTTTTCTTCAGGTGCTTACTTATGAAGATGAAAGAAGACCTGATATTCTTTACGGATTTCCGAATGTAGTTGTTTCATATCCGCTTGCAACAATAAATGTTCCCGCCTGGTTTGCAGAAGGAACTGCACAATATATGCGTAAAGAATTTAATTATGATTATTGGGATTCGCATCGTGATATGATTCTGCGCTCTTACGCATTGGATGATAATATGTTAACCTGGAATGAAATGGGTGTGTTTGGAAAAACCAGTTTAGGTAATGAATCAGTCTATAATTCAGGTTTTGCACTTACCAGATACATTGCACAAAAATACGGCGAAGATAAACTAAGAGATGTTACAAAAGCATTGGGCAAGTTTGGCAATTTTACTATTGATGCTGCATTTAAAGATGTGTTAGGGATAAATGGGAATGATATTTACGGAGAATGGAGTACTTTTTTAAAAAACGATTATAAAAAAAGAAGTGAAAAGATATCAGCTAACCTTGTAACAGGTGAACAGATTGCAAATACAGGTTTTGGAAATTTCTATCCGATCTTTTCTGAAGATGGAAAAAAAGTGTATTACATCTCCAATAAATCATCAGATTATTTTATTCCCTCAGGGATTTATGAATATGATCTTGAAACTAAGTCTGATAAAATTCTTGTTAATGGTGTAAGATCAACATTTTCATTTATACCAGGACAAAACAAGATTGTTTATGCAAAGATATCTGAGGATAATCCTGACTGGTATAACGTTCACGATCTTTTTGTTTATGATCTCTCTACTGAAGATGAAACCAGATTAACTCATAATCTCAGAGCAAATAATCCTTCAGTATCAAGCGATGGCAATAAAATAGTTTTTCTATTTCAAAAAGATGGAACAACAAATCTTGGAACTGTGGATATTGATGGAAAAAACTTTAAACGGCTGACTTTCTTTGAAAACGGTGAACAGGTTTATAATCCTAAATTTTCACCAGACAATTCTTACATTATCTTTGATTATTCTTATGCAAATACAAGGGATATTGCTAAAGTAAATTCTGATGGTGGAAATATTGATTACATTATTTCTACTGATAACGATGAGAGGAATCCTGCATTCGATAAAAACGGAAATATTATTTATTCATCAGATGAAACAGGAATTTTTAACTTATACTTGTACAATCCTGCCGATAAGTCTAAGAAACAATTAACAAATGTTCTTGGCGGAGCTTTTATGGCTAATGTTTCCATGAATGGTGATATTGTTTACTCAGGTTACACTTCAACAGGATATAAAATATTTAAAATAGATAAATCAGAGCAGCAAAAAGTAATACCGGGTAATGATTATGTGAACTTGAATAATCCACCGTTGGATATGGATAAACCATTAGGCAACATTAATGATTTTAATATAAACGCCTTAAAAAATTACGAAGATAAAAATATTAAAGGTGTTGAAAAGGAAAAGTACACAGGAGTTTTTTCTCGCTTAACTTTTTTCCCATTTTTAAGATTCGATAATTACAACACCGGAAATACTTTATTAGAAAAGTTTAAACCAGGTTTATTTGTCAGTTCTAATGATATGCTTAACCGGTACTCCATATTTGCCGGCGGATCCATAAATGCAAGAATGGAAAGAGATCTGTTTCTGATATTTGATTATCGAAATAAACTTCCTCTTATTTCATCGCTTGGTTTAAGACCTGAGTTATCAATTGAACTTTACAGCATCAGTCGTAAAGCAGACGTTGATGTGTTTTTTGGAGCAGATACCGTAGGAAATGAAGTTAATTATGATTTTATTATTCCGACCGATGTGTCGTATAATCTATTCGAGTTTGATTTTATAATTAGGCATAGATTATTTTCAAGAGATCAGAACCTTCAATTAAAATATGCATATAGTACTTATACAGCTACTCTTGGCAGTTTTATTTTACCCGATGAAAACAGAACATTATATCCAACTACAAAGGATAATTATTTTAATGGTAATAATATTGAAGCCAAATACATGTGGCATTCTATCTTACCGACAAAAGATGATGATATTAATCCCGTCGGATTAGATATTAATTTGACCTACAACTACGAGTTTAATGATTTTAATGAAAATGGAAATTACACAGTTGAGGATGGAATTCTTAAACCGCAATATTCTAATTTTAATTTCCATAGACTCGAATTAAAGACCGGTTTGTACTTGCCTGTATTTGATTCTCATACGTTTAATACTACTTTAAGATTAGGTTCAATTCTTGGACCTCAACAGCCAGACTTTTTTGATTTTTATCTCGGCGGATTAATAGGGATGAAAGCATATCCGTTTTATGCAATAAGCGGAAATGAAATTGCATGGTTAAATTTTACTTACCGTTTCCCGCTGTTCAGAAATATTGATACAAAATTCGGACATCTTTATATAGATAAGATCTTCTTATCGTTCAATGGTGATATAGGAAACGCGTGGAACGGTGATATCCCATCGATAAATAATTTTAAAAAAGGCGTTGGTGCGGAAATAAGAATACAACTTAATTCATATTATTTATTTCCAACAAGTATTTTCTTTAATGCATCTTATGGCTTTGATGAATTTGACAGGAAAGTAAATAATGAAATTGTTAAGTATGGTAAAGAATGGAATTTTTACGGTGGTATTTTATTCGGATTTGAAATACTAAATTTTAATAAAGCTTCAAGACTGAGATAGAGAGATAAAAAAATGAAAATAATCGGATCCATGATTTTAATATTATTTTTTTCTTCAGTTTTATTTTCTCAATCAGAAGATGATAAAATAATTTTATCCGGTAATCTTTCTACAGATTCTAAAATACTTTTTAATAATTATCAAGCTTCATCATCTCCGCAATTCAGCTATCCTGCAAGTGATAAAAAATCTCCTATACTAGCGGGAGTACTTTCATTATTAATTCCCGGTGCTGGAGAAATTTATACTGAAGAATATATTAAAGCAGGAATATTTGTAGCATTAGAAGCCGCCATCATCACAACTGCAGTTGTATACGATGGAAAGGGTGATGATAAAACAACAGAATTTCAGAACTATGCTGACGCATACACAAATCCGGATCATAACTGGAGTGTTGTAAGATATGCTGAATGGCTTAATCAGTATGAAGGTGCAAACATCACAATAAATCCGGATGTTAATTTACCACCTTGGCAAAGAGTAAATTGGTCTGAAGTGAATGCTGCAGAAACCGGTTCACATAAATTACCTCCGTATGGTGAACAGCAGTATTATGAATTAATTGGGAAATATCATCAATTTTCTGCCGGATGGAATGACTTTAGCGGAGGTGCAAATAAAGACCAAATATCACCAAATTTTATATTCTATTCTGGTTTAAGAGGTGAAGCCAACGATTTCTATTCTGTTGCATCAACAGCAGTAATTGGAATTTATGTTAACCATTTTTTAAGTGCTCTGGATGCAGTTTGGTCTGCAACTCAATTTAATAAAGATCTGGCTGTTAAAATAAGATTAGAAAATTATCAGTTTGCTGATCACGTTGACTTTTATCCGAAAATATATTTTACCTACAATTTTTAATTGGACCCGGGTTCAATTTCATACAACATTTCATTAATCTTAATCTATAACGATTGCTGCGAATTGAAATAAGCGGAATAAACTCACTCTAAAAAATTACTTTCATTCCCACTCCTATTTTCAGTATTTTTATGATATGAAAACACCTTTAATTGCAATAGTAGGGCGCCCAAATGTAGGCAAATCTACACTTTTTAACAGACTTATCGGTAAACGTGAGGCCATCGTTGATGATCAGAGCGGAGTAACCAGGGACAGAAATTACGGAGAAGGAGATTGGTGCGGAAAAAGATTTCGCTTGATTGATACGGGCGGGTATGTACCGGAATCTTCAGATCTGTTTGAAACAGCGATTCGCGAACAGGTTGAAATTGCCATTCAGGAAGCTGATGCTATCATCTTTTTGGTCGATGTGAAAAACGGTGTTAATCCGATCGATAAAATAATTGTAAATATGCTTCGTCAATCAAATAAAAAATATTTTTTAGTTGTTAATAAAGTAGATGCCGAAGTTCACGCTGCAGGTGCAAATGAATTTTATTCACTTGGCGTTGATATGGTTTACAATATTTCAGCACTAAGCGGCAGGCAAACAGGTGATCTTTTAGAAGACATCACACGGGACTTTGCGGCTGAATCTGAAATTAAAGAAGATAATCGTTTAAAGATTGCAATTGTTGGAAGACCAAATGTGGGAAAATCCTCACTTACAAATGCAATGCTGGGTGAAGAAAGAAGTATTGTTACAGATATTCCCGGAACCACACGCGATAGTCTTGATTCAATTCTAAAATATTATGGTGAAGAAATTGTTCTGATTGATACGGCCGGGCTTCGTAAGAAAAAAAAGGTTGCAGAGAGTGTAGAATTTTTTTCTAATCTTAGGACCTTTAAAGCGATCAGTGAAAGTGATGTTACAGTTTTAATGCTTGATGTTCAAACGGGATTTGAGAAACAGGACCAGAAAATAATTGATGAAGTTGTGCGTTGGAGAAAAGGGCTTGTGATTGCTATTAATAAATGGGATTTAATGGAAAAGGAAACAAATACTGCACGGGATTATGAAAAGGCAATTAAAGAAAAATTAGGCACTATCGATTATGCTCCGGTGATTTTTATTTCAGCACTAACTAAACAAAGAATTTATAAATTAGTAGATCTATGCAAAAAGGTTCAAGCTGAAAGAACAAAAAAATACCGACTTCGGATCTTAATGATACGATACTTCCTTTAATCGAAATGAATCCTCCACCAGCATCACCTACAGGAAAAGAAGTTAAGATCAAATTTATTAACCAGGTAGGAGATTATTATCCCATATTTCTGTTTTTTAGTAATTATCCCAATCATATTCCTGATCATTACAGAAGATTTCTGGAAAGAACTCTACGAAAGACGTATGGATTTGAGGGAGTTCCAATAACTGTTAGTTTTAGACAAAAATAAAGTGTCATTATTTTATGAATAATAATTTTTTTCTAATTGATCACCCGATTCTTAAAAGAGATGTAACAATACTAAGAGATAAAAACACTGACTCAGAAAATTTTCGGGCTGCATTACAGAGAGTTTCAAATATTCTTGCTGTGGAATTATCAAAAGCTTTTAAATTATCACAGATAGAAGTTGAAACTCCACTTGAAAAAACTACGGGTGCAAAATTGACTAATAATGTTATACTTGTGCCTGTATTAAGAGCCGGTTTGGGTATGGTAAATGGGTTTCTGCAAATCATTCCAGAAGCAAAAGTTGGGCATATTGGTTTACAAAGGGATGAAGAAACTTTAAAGCCTGTGGAATATTATTATAAAGTTCCGAAACATCTTGATACTTCTGAAGTTGTTATGCTTGATCCAATGCTTGCAACGGGCGGCAGTGCATCTGAAGCATTAAGATATTTAAAAAACCGCGGGGCAGCAAAACTATTTTTTGCTTGTCTTGTTGCCGCACCAGAAGGTGTTAAAAAAATTGAATCTGAACATCCTGATGTAAAAATATTTGCG
>DASVGS010000168.1:0-4071 GCA_036379435.1 Ignavibacteriaceae bacterium | reverse complement strand
TTGCATGAATAAACGAAGGTTTTTCTAACCAATGATGACCAAAGACAATAATCAGCAAAAACGAAAATGAAATTCCGATCAGATAATGTGCTGTCCACCCGATAAACAATTCATTTGGTACGGGTGCTGATAGCATAATATTGTTATGATAAAACTTTCCATTAACAAAATTGCCAATCCATCTGCCGACGTAACGATAATTAAGACTTTTTACATTGAGCAGATTTAACAAATAATTCCAGAGATCAAGAATTAATGTAGCACCAACACCGATGGTAATTATTTTTAATAAAATATTCATTTTGTATCACTTACATTTTTTGTTGTTTTTGAAAAATAATTGAGAAGAGAATCAACAAAAGGAACACCGACAAAGACTATTAAGGGAACAAGAGAAATTGTCATAAGTAATGTTCTTAAATAAATCGGCATTACGGACAAAGGCTCTTTAAATATGTAAAGAAACAGTGTTAGTGCGGGATATATTACGATCCAAATTTTTATGCTTGCTATTAATTTTAATTTTGATTTCATACTGCCTTCCTTTTTTAATTAATTTAATTTGCAGATGAAATCTATTTAAAGAGGCAATAGGTATGGTAGGACAATAGTAAAGTTTAACAGGACTTAAATAAAATTGCTTCTGAATGCTTCCGGTGAAAGCCCGGTATGTTTTTTAAAGAATCTTATAAAATATGAAGTGTCTTCATAACCAAGGTGATACGCAATTTCTTTAATCTGATTAGATGTTGAGAGAAGATAACGTTTTGATTCAAGGATTATTTGCTCGTTGATAAATTCAGAACTTGTTTTACCCGATGCTGTTTTGGTGATTTTGTTTAGCTGGTAAGGGGTAAGATTTAACATTTTGGCATACTCTGCAGGCTGTTTGTTTTTAGAAATATGAGCATTTAAAAGTTCTGAAAATTCTTCCAGGCGATCTTGTTGAAATGCCGAAATCTCATCGGAATCCGATTGATTTTTTTGAATAAATCTGACTAAGCCAATAAAAAAGATGCTAAGGTTTGCTTTGATTACATCTGAATATCTTTCATTTCTATTTTTACTTTCATTTAATATTTCGCCCAGTACTGCAATTAATTTTTTAAATGTTTTATAATCAGGTTGAATAATATTTTTGCTGCTGGCTTTTCTTAACAACAGCCGTTTATCCTTTTCGTTTGAAAGATAAAAATCTCTTTTAAATTGAATTAAATAACCTTCACTTCCTGCTTTAAGTTTTAATTGATGTACCTGACCCGGCCGCATAAAGAATATTGTGTTGTTCATTATCCTGTAAGAAATAAAATCAATAGTATGATCACCTTTTCCCTTTGATAGTGCAAGTATAAAAAAATAATCGTGCCTGTGAGTATCCTGAATTATATCATTTCCACCCATAAACTCGCTTAAATTTCTGATACTAAAATTTTCAAATTCATTAAGTTGTTTTGGGCTGGTATTTATAAATCTTAAAGGAATAGTTTTCATGTTTTTATTCTTGTCTTAAATAAACTTACACAACTATAAGCACATTTGATATTACTATTTAATTATTATTAATGATGCAAAGATTAAAATTGCATTAAACGTAAACTATAAATTTATCTTTAATAGAAGGCTCTACAGTACATTTAAAGGTTAAGTTCATAATCAATTAATAGTAATGTTTTGATTATTAGATAATATATATTTGATTATCAAATAAAAAAAAATGATTGCTTATTTAAAAATTGAAAATAAATTTGTTGTATTATCAATAAGTTTGCTGTTGATGTCATTGGTTGGTTATTTTGATTATATAACAGGTGAAGAGTTATCATTTTCCTTTTTCTATTTAATTCCCATTTCATTTCTGGCACTTTATAAAAACATAAAGTTATTCCCGATAATTATCAGCTCTGTGTTTGCGGCCATATTGTGGTTTGTTTCGGAATATCTTACAAGACAATATTCAAGTTTACTTTACCCAATATGGAATGCCGTGGTAAGATTAGTGTTTTTTTTAAATACCGGAATTTTGTTGTATTACCTAAGAGAAAAACAAAAACAACTAAACGATTTAAACCAAAAGCTTAAAGAATTAAACCAGGAAAAGAATAAGTTTATAGGAATTGCAGCGCACGATTTACGAAATCCGATTGGCGGTGTTTATGCATTAGCGGAAAATTTACACGAAGATTTTGTGCGTTTAAGTAATAAGGATGTTATAGAATCTATTGGTCTAATAAAAGAACTTAGTAATAATTCATTATTAATTATCAGCAACCTGCTTGATATTTCAAAAATTGAATCGGGCAGAGTTGATTTAAACTTAGCTGAATATGATTATATATCATTTATTAAAAATCATATTGAACTAAATCAAATAATAGCTAATCATAAAAACATTACCATAAAAATTGTTTGCAGCGAAGACCAAATACTGTTAAAGTTTGACGCCGCACATCTGGGCGAAGTAATTGATAATTTATTGACAAACTCTATTAAGTATTCAAATCCGGATAGTATGATAATCGTAAGGATTACCCGAAAAAAGGATTCAGAAATATTAACAGAAGTTATGGATAATGGAATAGGTATTCCCAGGGAAGAGCAGGAACAATTATTTAATTATTTTCAGAAGACAAGCTCAAAGCCGACAGCCGGAGAGGTAAGCACGGGGCTTGGGCTGGCAATCTCAAAAAAAATTATTCTACTCCATAACGGTAAGATAGGTATGAAAGATAATGATTTTAAGGGATCGAACTTTTATTATACAATACCTTTTAAACAAGAGTAAATCCCTTCTTAACTTTTGCATAATCCGAAGGATTAAAATTTTAGTGCGGCTTTCTTATGTTGTATGGAATTAAACATCACTCAAATAAATTATTCACATCAAAAACCACAAGGGAGAATAAAAATGTTAAAATATGGTTTACTGTTTTTTATATTCTTTTTTAACATTGGCACAGCAAGTGCCCAGTATTTAAAGTTTGGAGATTTGCTTCAGCTTCTGGAAGTATCTGACGATAAATTTGAAGCACAAAAATTTATGAAGATTAACGGATTTGAACTTACCAATCTTGAATACTTTGACCAGGAGGATGAAGAAGATACAAGTTATTATGCAATGGATTTTTATAAAACGATACCGAACGACGATTACTACATACGTGTTGTTGGCGATACCGATGAGGATATTTTTTTCATTAAGGAATTCAGCAGTAATGAGGAAAGATCATTTTATTTTGTTTCAATAATTTCTGAAGCCGGATTAGAGCCATACGAGGAATGGGACCACGGCGGCGGGGATGAAGGATTTGAATTTGAATCGAGTGACAATTACTTAACGCTTGCACAAAAACCTGATGATGACGGAGCAATGCGTTACATCTTTACATTAGCGCGAAAATAATCTCGTAAGCAAAAAAGGCACGATGTTAATCGTGCCTTTAACTTTGTAAATCGTTTCACCCCTTAGCCCTCGCACTTCGACTCTGCTCAGTGTGACAAGCTTGGGGATGACAGATACATTATTTCATCAATATCATCTTCTTTGTAGAAGTAAAGTTATCTGCCTTAATTGTGTAGAAGTAAACACCATTGCTTAAATTGCTTGCATCAAATCTAATATCATACTTTCCAGCAGATTTAGTTTCATTAACAAGAGTTGCAATCTCATTTCCGATAACATCATAAACTTTTAACGTAACAAAAGAGTTCTGCGGAATGCTGTAGCTTATTATAGTAGATGGGTTGAACGGATTTGGATAGTTTTGTGATAAAGTAAATTCTATCGGGGCAGTAACATCAACTTCTACAATATGTGAATATGCAAATGCACCGTTGTAATCAAGTTGTTTTAGTCTGTAATAATATGTTCCGTTATTAACAGAGTTATCGGTATAAGTGTAGCTTCTTGGTTCTGTTGTTGTACCAAAGCCAGGAACAAAAGCTACATTTGAAAAATTAACTTTATCTGTACTGCGCTGAATTTCAAATCCCGAGTTGTTGGTTTCGGTAGCTGTGTTCCAGTTAAGTACAACAGCACCATTAACGCTTGACCCAACAAAAGAAGTAAGCTCA
>DASVGS010000167.1:0-4308 GCA_036379435.1 Ignavibacteriaceae bacterium | reverse complement strand
TGTACAGTTTATTGACAAATCATAACAGATATACGCCAAGATGGTATCAGGAAGCAATTGCTGTTTTTATAGAAACATGGTTTAGCGGTGGTTATGGTAGAATTCTTGGAAGTTTTGATGAAATGTATTTTAGAATTTTGGTGAGCTCAGGTCAAAAATTTCCAAGTACTTCTGAAATAGAAAATATTACATCACATAAAAGTATTTTACTTGAAAATATATTATACCTATATGGAACAAGATTCGTAGCACACTTAGCTGAAAAATATGGTGTACAAAAATTATATGATTGGTTTACAATTAATCCGGATGAATTTTATCCCGGATTGGAATCCAAGTTTGAAAAAGTTTATGGAATGGATTTTAATGTTGCCTGGAAAAATTTCATCTCTGCTGAAATAGAATTTCAAAAAGCAAATATTTCACTAATTCAAAAATATCCGGTAACTGAAACTAAAAAACTTTGCAGTGAACCTTTTGGATGGGTAACACATGCAACCTTCGACTCAAAGTACAATTCATTGATATTTGGTTATCATAGAAAAGGTAAATTAGCTGAAATCCAAAAATTTGATTTAAATAATAATACATCTGAGTATATTACAACACTTCCAACACCAAGTTTAGTGCAGGTAGCCGCTGTAGCTTATGATGAGTCATATAAAAATTTATTTTATACAACTAACAATAATCAACTTTACAGAGATGTTTGGCAATATGATTTAAATAATGATAACGAAATTTTACTATTCAAGGATTCTAGAATTGGACAGTTAACTATATCTCAGACCACACACGAGCTTTGGGGTATACAACATCAAAGTGGTAAAGCTATTCTGGTTAAATCAAAATATCCTTATTCCGAAGTACGATCGATGGCAGTTTTTAATGTGGGCGATGAATTTTCTGATCTGGCAATTAATAGAAAAGGAAATTTATTAGCAGCTGTTTTGCACAGATCGAATGGGCAGCAGTCTGTAATAATTGCAGATATTACTGGTTTGGAAAATGGCGAGCCATTTTTATTTAAAACAATTACCTCTAATGGTTCACCTGAAAATCCATCCTGGTCCATCGATAGCAGATATTTATACTGGAATGCCTACACTAATGGTGTTTCAAATATTTATAAGTATGATCTGCAAACTGAAGAAATAGTTCCTTTAACAAATACAGTAAATGGATTTTTTAAGCCTGTCGAAGTTTCATCAGATTCAATGATTGCAATGGAGTTTAGTCTTGATGGATTTACTCCGGTAATTTTTAAGATGGCTAAAACCGAAAGATTACCGGCAATAAATTATTTTGGACAAAAACTGCTGGATAAATCACCTGAGTTAGTTGATCTTAATCTTAAACCGGCAAATAATGTTATTGATAAAAACTCATTCACTGAAGAAAGATCATACTCTTCACTTAGTAATTTTTCTGTTAAAACATTTATACCTGTAGTATCAGGATTTCAATCTAGAATTGTACTTGGTTTTTTTACACAGTTAAATGATCCATTGCTTATTCACGATCTTTCCATCGAAACCGGAATATCACCATTTAAAGAAACAACTAAAGATGTAAAATTTCATCTACGCTTAAAATATAGCTACAAGCAAAAGTTAATTGTAAGTATTGAGCAAAATGCTCCTGATTTTTTCGATATTTTCAATTCAAGAAAAAGAGGGATGCTTGGTGGAAGATATACGCTTGGTTATAATCACTACTGGGTATTTGATAACCCACTTAAAATTAAACAAAGCACCGAGTTGTCTGTTTATCGGGGAATAAAATTTATTAATGATAACCTTACTGAAGTAAGGCAGCCTGATTTTGCAATTTTAAAATCAGAACTTGATATAAGAGATCTGAGAAAAACTATCGGTAGTATTGATTGGGAATCCGGTGATATTTTTAGATTAACCGGATTAGCATACGCTTCTAATCCCAAAGAACTAAGATACTCCGGACAATTGATGGGGGAATGGGATAAATATTTTATCTATCTAACCGATCACAATGTTTTTCATTTTAAACTTGCAAGCGGCTATCATTTTTCAGGTGAAAGTTTACCCGAAACAAAGTTTTTCTTTGGTGGATTCGGGAATAGAGAAATAGAGAATGAACCAGTAAAACAGTTTGAAAAAATGTTTAGATTTCCAGGGGTTCCAATCTATACTGTTGTGGCAGATAAATTTTTTAAAGTTATGATTGAGAATACATTTCCACCTATTCGTATCCCAAATTTTTCAATCGGCAGCCATGATTTTAAGAATATAAATTTATCGGTCTTCTCTCAGGGATTGATTACAGATGCACTTGATATGGATAGAATTATTGATCTTGGCGCGCAAATTAATCTGATGTTTCAGCATTGGTCTAACCTTGAATCTACGGTTTCGGCAGGAATTGCAAAAGCGTGGTGGAGTTCTGGTAATGATACAGAATGGTTCATATCCTGGAAACTTCTTAAAGATTAGAAATTTTATTAAGTATTATTTACACATTTTAGCCTTTTCTTCAATAATTTTTATACCTTAAAGCGGTATAATTATTGCTAAAATACTTTACTTATAACAACTTTTACGTCCTTTTAGATTAAAATGAGATTCTCTGAATTCAAAAAAAATATCGATAGCGGCATTAAGGCAAGTTTAGATGAAGAAATTACTTCAGAAAAGGCTAAGAACCTTGAAGTAATCCTGAATATTCTAAACAGCATTAATCGTTCACTAATTCTAGAGGATGTGCTCGAACTTGTTTTAAAGAATGCTATCAGATTAACAAATTCTGAAAGAGGATTTATTGTTCTAAAAAGTAATTCGGGTAAACTGGAATTTAAATTAGGTTTAGATTCCAACGGTAAAGAACTTCCGGAAAGTCTTTTTCAAATTAGTAATTCAGTAGTTGAAGATGTTTTTTATAACGGGCAGTCAAGATTTATAGAAGGCGCCCAAAGTGATGTTACCCTGGAATCAAGTAAAAGTATTTTACGATTAGATCTTCAAACAATACTTTGTTCTCCGTTAATAACAGATGGAAATAAAATTGGAGTAATATACGTTGATAGTAAACACCTGCATAAAATAAAAGAGAAAGAAACTACAAGTACATTTGAGATTTTAGCCGGACAAGCAGCAGCTGCAATACGAAATGCTCAATTATATCAAAGCCAAATTACTGCTAACTCTGCTTTACAAGAAGCTAATACCCAACTTATACAAGCAGAAAGAAAAGCTCTTAAGGCGGGAATTGATTCAGAGATTGGACAATCTTTACAAGCATTAGTGCACTTAGCATTATTAGAAAATGAAAGCTTGTTAAGAATGTTGGAAAAATTAAAAAAGGAATCGGATGATTCGGGGCCCGGCAAAGAAACACTTTTGTATGATCGTTTAAAATTAAAATCCAAAGTAGCTATTGATAGTATCAGAAGTATTCAAAAGTTTGCCCAGGTTCTTATGGAAACTTCTATAATGAATCTGAACAAAGACAGCGGGGATCTGAATAGAACTATACAATCAGTTATCAAGTATATCTCCCCGATGAAAAAATATCAGTTTGCAACTTTTAAAACTCAACTTAACAACATACCTGTGTGTAATTATGATTCTGAACAAATTCAACATCTGCTTGTGCACATATTAACAAATTCTATTAATGCTAAAAAAGATGCTACAATTAATATTTACTCATCAGCAGATGAAAAATTTATTAATCTGATTATTGAAGATAACGGACCCGGGATCTCAGAAGAGTTAAAAAAAGATTTGTTTGTATCTTACATTCCAAAGAAAAATAGTTATGGTTTATTTTTATGCAAGAGTATAGTTGATAGACATAATGGAGAGATAAAATTGCTTGATTCTGAAATCGGAACAAAAATTCAAATATCCTTGCCAATAGAATAAAATGGTAACTACAGACTTCCTAAAATATGTTAGCTTGATGTATGACAAAGTAAGATTTCCTGTTCAGGTAGTTGATCAAAATGGAAAAATAGTTTATCTGAATGAAGCATTTACAATTTTATGGGGTTACCATCTTGATGAACTTGAAGAGTATTCATTATTTAATGATAATGTTCTGAAAGAAAATAATTTTGTTGAAAAAATAATGGATGTGCTTAACGGTAAAAGTTATACTGCAATTGATTATTATGAAGACTCACTGCTTCGTTCCCGTGATTACGCAATTCCAATTTTACGTACTAATATATTTACTATAAAAGATGAGGATGAACCATATATCGTAATGTATCACGAGGATCAGACAGAAATACTACTGACCGAAGAAGAAGTAAAAAAAGCCCGCGAT
>DASVGS010000166.1:0-3935 GCA_036379435.1 Ignavibacteriaceae bacterium | reverse complement strand
ATCCGATTTTATTTACACCATCTTTATCAAAATTAAACAGCTCAAGTTTTGATTTTGTTTCATAAAAAATTGTCTGGGGCAGAATATGTTTATATTCTATTCGTGTTAAACTTTGCGAATAAGTTTTATTATCTACCACCGTTTTTAAAGATAACTCTGATACCGAATTATTTTTGGAGGGTAATACTTTAACGTAAAAATCTTTTTTTTGATTTCTCTTTTGAAATTTGAAATCGATAGAATTTGGTGAAACACTCCATCCATTACTTGCTTCAAGAAAAATTTTTCCTGAAGTAGAATCCTTAAAGGATTGAACTGTTACTTTAATTTCTTTTTCAGTATCACTGCTGAAAAAATATATATCTCTTTCAATATTTATTGTAACAGGTGGTGCTATAACAATGGATTTATATATTTCACCATCAACAGGGTCTGTTAATCTGTAAAAAACAGGCACCGATAATGTGATTGGTTTATTTTTGTAACTGATTGTAAAATCACAAATTAATTTTGGTTCCTCTTCCGCTAACCCAATCAGTTTCTGATCATCAACATTGAACATGCCGGATGAATGCTCATACTTTAACCAGTACGGCTGAGATACAGGTGTATTTTGGGGAATCAAAAAACTAAAATTATATGAATTCAATTCCCCTTTGGAAAGCAAGACATCATTTAACTTTAAGTCGCTATAATTTTTAATGCTTACATTTTTCAACAGCAAATTATTATCACATCTGTTTACTATTGCTGATTTAATTTTAATTGTATCTCCAACAGAAACAAATTCATTATCTGCAATTGCCTCAATCCATATTCCTGCGCAAGAACGTATCAGTTCAGTTATCTCTTTTAATTTTACATTTTTCCAGTATGCATCTTTTAAATTTGATATTTTTTCATATATCATAAATAAATTATCAAGACTTGCAGCAGGATTTTCTTCATTAAAGTTTTTTAGAGTCTGTTCTATTAGATTTTGAATCTCATTTCCGCCTTCAACTCTGTTCCAGGTTAAATCAATACCTTCAAACAGATCTTTTTGTACAGGATCACCTTTCTGAAGCAGAAAATAATTAAGTGTAGTATTTCTAATTCCGGATGAACCGAATCCCTGACTTTTATGCATAGATCTGCTGACTGCTGAAATTTCCGTATATGATTTACCAAGCAGTGAATTAAAATCACCAAGATTTACTGCAGGTACTTTTGAAAGATCGATATTTGAATTTTGAATTGCCGGCAGCCAGGCATTCCAGAAAATTCTTTTGGGCTGCCATGTTTGTACAAATTTTAATTGTTCAGAAAAAGCATTTGGATCATTAGCCAGGTCAAAAGCTTCCAAAGCTAAAATTGCAGATGCTGTATGATGCCCGTGCCCGCCTTGACCGGTTGAAGGAAATCTTGTAATAATAATATCCGGTCTGAATTTTCTTATAACCCAAACGACATCACTTAAAATTTTCTCATGATCCCAGAATTCAAAAGTTTCTTCAGGTGATTTTGTAAAACCAAAATCAACGGCACGAGTAAAAAATTGTTCACCGCCATCACGCTTTCTTGCCTCCAGCAATTCCTGCGTTCGCAGTACACCAAGCTGCTCAGATTGCTCTGTACCAATTAAATTCTGACCACCATCACCGCGCGTTATTGCTAAATACCCGGTTCTTAATAATTTACCCTTGGCAAAGTAAGCGATTGCTGCAGTATTTTCATCATCGGGATGAGCAGCAATGTATAATACACTTCCTAATACATCCAGTTTATTTAAAGCTAATTTTATTTCTGATGAACTGAGATTAGGCAATGGCTGCGGATATAAAATGGATAGAAAAAGTACTTGAAAAAGTAAAATGTTTTTAAGTTTCATTTAATCATGCTTTTGTTATTAATCGGATAAAAAGTCGGTTGGATTATAGTACAATGAATTTAAATATCCAAGATAAATTGTTTTATCAGTCATATTTGATGATAAGTAATAAGAATAGCGGTGTCAATCAATAATTCCTTATTCTTTAAGAATTATATTTTTTATATTTTCACAAGTAAATAAAGAAAATATCCTATGTCAGTTACATTAAATCAAATTATTATTGGTGATAATAAACCATTTGTTCTAATTGCAGGTCCGTGTGTAGTTGAAAATGAAAAAATGATCTTTGAAACAGCTGAAGCTATAAAAAAGATCACTACCGATCTCGGTATTCCGTTTATTTTTAAATCCAGTTTTAAAAAAGCTAACAGAACAAATCTAAAATCTTTTACAGGGTTAGGTGATGTTGAAGCAATTGCTATTCTTAAAAAGGCAGGAAATCAATTAGGTATAGGCATTGTTACAGATATTCATACAGAATCTGATATAGAAAAAGTTGGTGATGCAGCAGATATATTACAAATCCCGGCATTCCTTTCGCGCCAAACTGATTTATTAATTGCAGCAGGTAAATCAGGTAAAATTATAAATATAAAAAAGGGACAATTTCTTGCACCTGAAGACATGACGCATGCTGCTGATAAAGTTGCATCAACAGGTAATAATAAAATTTTGCTAACCGAAAGAGGAACTACATTCGGGTATCATAATCTTGTAGTTGATATGCGTTCACTTGTAATAATGAGAGATTTAGGCTATCCGGTTGTAATGGATGCCACACATGCAGTCCAATTACCAAGTAAAGATTTAATTAGTGGTGGACAGCCTGTATTTATAAAGCCTTTGGCCCGTGCTGCAATGGCTGTTGGTATTGATGCACTTTTTCTTGAGGTTCATCCGGATCCCAAAAATGCTTTAAGTGATGCAGCAAGCCAGTTACCGCTTTCAGAATTGTATAAGTTATTATCAGAATTAAAAGAGATAGATCGTATTACTAAAAATTATAATTGATCTAAAGGAAAATTATTTTGAATGAAATAATTAAAAATGGAAAAGAAGTAATTCGAATTGAAGCCTCAGCGGTCGCTGATCTTGAAAACAGCATAAATGAGGATTTTGTAGAAGCTGTTGAGACAATTTTTGCATCCAAAGGTAGAGTTGTTTTAACCGGTATGGGTAAATCGGGATTGATAGCACGTAAAATTGTTGCTACATTAAATTCAACAGGAACAGCTGCTATTTATCTGCACCCAACAGATGCGCTTCATGGTGACCTTGGTATGGTTAGAGGAGAAGATGTTGTAATACTTATTTCCAAAAGTGGAATGACGGAAGAAATTGCAAACCTGCTGCCGATGTTAAAAAGATTGAATGTAAAACTTATAGCAATGAGCGGTAATAAGGATTCCAAACTTTCACGTGAGTGTGATATATTTTTAAATACCGGCGTTAAAGAAGAAGCATGTCCGTATGATCTTGCACCAACAGCATCAACTACTGCAACATTAGTCCTTGGTGATGCACTTGCAGTTTCATTACTTAAAAAAAGAAATTTTACAGCAAAAGATTTTGCTTTTCTTCATCCCGGTGGAAGTCTTGGTAAAAGATTATCCTTAAAAATTAAAGAAGTTATGATTACCGGTGACAGAATTCCGAAAGTAAATAAAAATACTTCAATAAAGGATGTAATATTTGAAATTACAAGTAAACGACTTGGAACAACATGCGTTTTGGATGAAGATGAAAAACTTGCAGGAATTATTACAGATGGCGATTTAAGAAGACTGCTTGAAAAGACTTTGAATATTAGCGGACTTTATGCAAAAGATGTTATGACATCAAATCCGAAAGTATTACAGGAAGATTACCTTGCTTCTTTTGCACTTCAGCAAATGGAAAATTTTAAAATTACAAGTCTCGTTATCACTAATGATATGAACGAACCTGTGGGAATAATTCATTTGCATGATTTGATAAATCTTGGATTGCAAAGCAGATGAAATTAATTGTTCTGATTTTATCCTTGCTTATGGTGCTTACAAACTGCTCAACTAAAAGAGTT
>DASVGS010000165.1:0-4285 GCA_036379435.1 Ignavibacteriaceae bacterium | reverse complement strand
TTGTGTTAATGCGATTGTTGCAGGAATAAATGCAGATAACATTCCTATTATTGCAATAAACATCATCGCATCTGCGGTAAGTAAACCAAATATTCTAATTGTAAGATACACACCGGCGGCTACCATTGTTGCAGCATGTATTAAAGCACTTACCGGTGTTGGACCTTCCATAGCATCAGGCAACCACACATGAAGAGGGAATTGAGCTGATTTTCCGATTGCACCCATAAAAAGTAAAATTCCCGTTACAGACAACCAGAAATCAGAATTAAATGGAAGTTTACCCGCACCTATAGATTGAAATATTGAATCGAATGAAAATGTGTTGTATGTAAGAAATAAAATTAAAATTCCTGCAAACATTCCGATATCACCAATCCTGTTTACAAGAAATGCTTTTTTACCTGCATCTGCAGCAGATTTTTTCTCAAACCAAAAACCAATTAATAGATAAGATGATAAACCAACCAGCTCCCAGAAAATGTACATCATTAAAATGTTATTTGTAAGTACAATACCATTCATTGAGAAGGTAAAAATTCCCAGATAAGCAAAGTAACGGTTGTATCTTTCATCGCCCTTCATATAAGCAATTGAGAAGTAATGCACTAACGCACTGATAAGAGCAACAACAAATAACATTAGTACAGTAATATTATCCAGAAGGAAACCGAGTTTAATTATGATAGTATCAGATAGTTTGAACCATTCAAGTTCAGATATGATCTTTTCATCTATAAAGTATGAAAGCTTTGTAAAGACAAGTACAATTGAAGCAATAAGAACTACTGTAATTAAAAAAACTTCAAAAAGATATATTGATTTTATTTTTTTGCCTAACAACAGGGTAACTACAAATCCAAGAAGAGGCAAAAATAAAATTGCAAGCGAAATATTTATTATACTATTTTCTGTCATTCACTAATCTTTCAAGCTATCAACTTCATCAATATTTACAGTTGATAGAGTTTTATAAATATTCAAAACTATTGCTAATGCTATTGCAGCTTCTGCAGCGGCAAGTACTATTACAAATAAAGCTATCAAATGACCCTGCAAACCAAAATTGCCAAATCGTGTAAATGCTATAAAGTTTATGTTAGCTGAATTTAGTATCAGTTCAACGCCCATTAAAACCATTATCGCATTTTTTCGTGTTACGATGGCATAAATTCCCATCGAAAACAGAAGTGTACTTATAACTAAAAAATGATTCAGTCCAACTTCAATCATGATTGTCTTCTCGCAATAGATGCTGCACCAATCAGTGCAATTAAAAGAATTATACCCAATAATTCAAAAACCAATGCATATTCCTGTAAAAGCATTTTACCGAGTGCTGCTGTTGTTGGCAATGGAGCTTCTGTCGGAAAGGTTTTCCAGTTTGATGTAATTAGAGCAGCTAACAAAGAACCGGTGAGTAATCCAACTCCAATAACAGAAGGATATAAATTAATTGTACCGGTTTTAATCTCAACATTTGTAATTTTATTTGTTAACATCACCCCAAACAGAAGTAAAATTAAAATACCACCCACATATACAATTAGTTGAACCATTGCTACAAAGTCTGCCCCAAGTAATACGTAAATTCCAGCCACTCCAAAAAAAGTAAACAAAAGAAAAAATGCCGAATAAACTATATTCCTGTTTGTAACAACAAAAAAAGCAGAGACAAGTGTAATTGCAGCAAACAAGTAAAATATTAAATCATATACGTTCAATTTATTTATCCTCTGGCTGATCTTTTTTAATTTCAGGTTTTGGAGCCGATGCAGCTTTTAATTTTTCAGCTTCCTTTTCAGCATTAAATTTTGCAAGATTATCTCTTTTTTCCTGGCGTTCTTCAGGAGTTAATGTTGCAAAATCATAAACAAGTTTATCTCTCTCCCACTCAGAAAATTCATAGACATCCGTCATATAAATGCATTCAGTCGGGCAGGGGAATACACATAATTGGCAATAACAGCATTTTGCAAAATCGATTGTAAAGTTTGTAACCCAAAGGGCTTTCTTTTTACCGTTTGATGTTTTACCAAGATCTTCACCGGGTAAAGATTTTGTGGTTTCTATTTCAATACAGCTTACTGGACAAGCCCTTGAACATTGATCACAACCGATGCAATCATCCATATTAACATATAATCTGTTCCGTTCTCTTTCAGGAAGTTGGGGTTTAACTTCCGGATATTGAATAGTTACAGCCGGAGTGAAAAGATGTTTGAACGTAATTTTCATTCCAATAAAAATAGTGGTAAGCGCTGTGTATATATTTCCGAAGTATTCTTTCATTATAAAAGTGTAATCAATCCGATTATTAATAAATTTACGAATGCGATTGGAATTAAATATTTCCAACTTACTGTCATTAATTGATCAACGCGTAATCTTGGTAAAGTCCATCTAAGCCAAATTTGAACAAACACAAAAAATAATCCTTTGAATGCGAACCATAAAAATTGTTCAATTGGTATAAGCCAGGGAACGTTAATAAGATTTCCAAAATATCCCACTGGTGATTGATATCCGCCGAAGAATAAAGCAACTACAATGGCGGATACAATAAACATGTTTGCATACTCAGATAAAAAGAACATCGCAAACTTCATTCCTGCATATTCTGTATGATATCCAGAAACTAACTCTGATTCTGCTTCAGGTATATCGAATGGTGTTCTGTTTACCTCGGCAAGGGTACTTATATATATAACAAGAAAGGCAATGATCATAAAAGGAATAAAAAGAAATTTAGTTATGTCTGTACCTGGTCCTCCAAATATCATCCAGTTCCAGATATAACCGGTTTGCATTTCGCTCAGAGTACCAAGATTCATTGTCCCGGTTATCATAATAATACTTAAAATTACCAGTAAGGTTGGAATTTCATAACTGATGATTTGAGCTACAGAACGCATTGAACCTAATAAAGAATATTTATTATTGGATGCCCAACCTGCCATCAAAATTCCAACAACGCCTAATCCTGTAATTGCTACTATATAAATTATTCCTAAATCAATATTGGTTCCGATTAAAAAACTGCTTAACGGAATTGCTGCCATTGCTGCAAACGATCCGATAAAAACTATAATTGGTGCAAGATTAAAAAGCAGTTTATCATTATCCCTGGCAACAATATCTTCTTTCTGAATCAGCTTTAACATATCTGCAAAAAGTTGAAGAGTTCCATGATAACCAACTCTCATAGGTCCTAATCTATCCTGCATGTGTCCGGATACTTTTCGTTCAAGATATACTGCGAAGATTACATAAAGCAGAATAAAGGTTAGCGGGAATAAAGTAATTATTAGTCCTGAGATAATTTCGCTGCCTGTAAGGTTGTAAAAAAAGTCAAACATTATCTATCAACCTCTCCCAAAACTATATCGATGCTGCCCAGAATTGCTATGATATCTGCAACCATATGACCTCTGCATAATTCATCTAATATTTGTAATGTTACAAACGAAGGACCACGCACCTTTATACGGTATGGACTTGTTGAACCATCACTTATAATAAAGTAGCCTAACTCACCTTTAGGATTTTCAACACGTTTATAAATATGTCCGATAGGAGGCTTAACTCTTTTAGGTATAGCTGAGGTTACATCACCTTCCGGCAATTTATCTAAGGCCTGTTCGATGATTTTTAAACTTTCTTCCATCTCAAGAACCCTGACAAAATATCTATCCCAACTATCACCGATTGTACCATTGCGTCCGTCACCAACAGGAATTTCAAAATCAAATCGATCGTATATTGAGTAAGGATCATTTCTTCTTATGTCCCACTTCATTCCGGATGCTCTTAAATTTGGACCTGTAACACCAAAATTGATTGCCGTTTCAACAGGTAAGATACCAACATTGGCAGTTCTATCAATAAAGATTTTATTATAGCTTAATAACTCATTTACTTCTTTAATTGTTGGTCTGAATTCCTTTATAAATTCTCTGGTTTTGCGTACAAAATCCGGATGGAGATCGTGTGATAATCCACCTATCCATATGTAATTATAAAGAAGTCTTGCGCCGCTGGTAATTTCAAACAGGTGAAGGATTTTTTCTCTGTCCCTGAAACAATACAGGAACGGAGTAAAAGCGCCAATATCAATTCCATAAGTACCAATTGCAACAAGATGTGATGCTATTCGTTGCAATTCTGCCATTATTACTCTAATGTACTCAACTCGTTCCGGTACTTCAATTCCCAATAGTTTTTCCATTGCAACTGCATAACCAAATTCATTGCCCATTGGAGCCAGATAATCCATGCGATCTGT
>DASVGS010000164.1:0-6174 GCA_036379435.1 Ignavibacteriaceae bacterium | reverse complement strand
ATCAATATCTGATGACATTTCAGGTACTATTAATTTTCCCGGATGGGGTAAAATTGTATATGGATAATCATGTTTTTCAAATTCTCTAAACTCATTTTCATTTGCATAAGCATAAACAGTGCTGCCGTTCAAATGATCAATCGAGATAATTCTTGATAATTGTGTGAGTTCCTGTTTATCACTAATATTAAATGAGAAATAAACTTCATGATTTTCTTTAAAATATTTATCGTCCAGAATCTGTGCCTGTACTGTAAAAGTAAGTGCAAAGAGTAATAGTATAGTGTAAACTTTACGCATAAATGCCCCTGTACATTGTGGAGTGATTTAACATAATTATAATATTTAGTTATCTAAAATTATGAAGAAATGTTTTAAATAATGAGCAAATTAAAAAAAAAGGGACACGATAGCGTCGTGTCCCTTTACATGAGGATAAGGAAAATCTTTACTTCAACAGTACAAGTTTTCTTGTTTGAGAAAAGCTACCTGATGATATCTGATAATAATAAACACCGCTTGCAATATTTGATGCATTAAATAGCATCTCATATCTGCCTGCCTGTTTCTGTTCATTTACAAGAGTGATAACTTCATTACCAAGAACATCATACAATTTTATGCTTACAAAATTATCTTCCGGAATTGCATAACGAATTGTTGTAGTTGGATTAAACGGGTTTGGGAAATTCTGATCTAATGCATATTCCAATGGTACGCTTACTTCTACTTCAACTTCCTGAGAATAGGAAAAAGTGCCATCAAAATCTTTTTGCATTAATCGATATGTATAATTACCTGCATCCACATTTTTATCTGTAAAGGAATAATTACTAAACTCAGTAGTTGTACCTTTTCCACTTACAAATCCAAGAGTTTCATAATCACTATCAACGGATTTTCTTTGGATTTCAAATCCAAAATTATTTAACTCTGTTGCAGTAGTCCAATTAAGTAAAACTTCATTCTTGTTTACTGAAGCATTAAATGCTGTTAATTCAACGGGAATTTCTGCATCAACAATTGCGATCGTAACATTTCTTTTATGAACAGGAGTGCCGTTTGGCCCTGTACCAGTAATGGTAACTACATAATTTCCAACTGTAACGTTTCCGGATGTTTGAACTCTCATTAATCTGCTGCCCGGGAATGTTGAGAGTGTGTTTCCTTCAGGGAAATCAATAGTTAAAGTACCGTTTGCAGGTGCAGGAGTAAACGTTGCAGAAAATGTAACCTCATCGGTATAAAGTTTTACACTTGGTACTGAAATGTTATAAAAAACAGAATCCGCATTATTTGCAACGGTATCTATTGCAGGTAAAACCTTCATAGCATAATCGGGAAAGAATCCAACATAGCTTCCAAAAGTTCCGGCTCTAAAATCTGTCCAAACCATCAAAGACTGATTATCAATAGCGGTAATTGCATCATAATCACCCTGATAACGAGGAGTACCGCCGCCGCCGCAAGTAGTACAATTTATTCTCATCTTGGCTGTTGTAATTCTTTGATTTGGTGCAAACGTAATTCCTCCATCATCGGAATAACTTGCATAAATGTGTGCACTGTCACTTGTCGGTGTATCGCGTGTATCCATCCATTTTACAAATAATCTGCCGGAAGTTTTATCACACCAGATTGATGGATGCCACTGATGATTTGCAGTTGTATTTGCATCATCATTCACAATAACAGCTGTTGACCATGTTGCACCCTGATCATCGGAATAACGACAGAAAATATCCGGTTTATTAAAATCGCCTGCAGGTGTGTTTGAAGCATATACTAAATATAGTCTGCCTCTGTTTGGACCGTAACTATTATCTGCAGTAATAAAAGGATAAGGTCTGGTGCGCATGTTTTGAACTGAATTTCTACCACCGACATTTGTGCCAACATAACCTGAAAAATTTTGTGCGGATTTTAAATTGAAAGTCGCACCGCCATCAGTGGAAAGATAAAAAGTATAGGTCGATGCGAATGCACTTCCCGAATTTGTAACTACATAAACACAGCCTCCCGGAATATCATTTGCGCCTGCAGTATTGGGGCCAACCGCTACCATCATACCCGGTAAAGATTGAGTTGTAAAATTTCTTGTCTGAGTAAAGGTTGCACCATTGTCAGTACTTCTATTGAAATTACCGCCGCTGCTGCCTGTCATTGTTGTGTAAACATAATTTGCATAAGGTCCGGATGTCTGATCTGCAGCCATCCAGTTTTTATCGACACCTAAAACACCAATTACCGATGTACCCCACGTTGTTCCATTATCTGTAGATCTTATAATTCTGCAATTCTGAATAGTACCGGATCCAGACATATTTTCATAATAAAGATTACCTAAACTATCGTAAGCGTTTACAGGATCACCAAATGTAGACGCACCAAATGGTGGAGAACTAATTATCCAATTAAATGCATCGTTGGTACGATATGCTGTATTAGTATTAAACGATGTAAAATACTGCAACGGATTATTTGGATTTTGAACCAGGTGCGGTTCAGCAAATGCAACCCCGAGATTAAAATTATCGAATCCTTCAGAATCTGTTACTACAGCATCTGATTCATCACTCTGATAACTTTGAATATATTTGATATATTCAATTGGAACATGATCTGTTAAAGGATTATCGATCTGAGCCGATAAATTTGAAGAGATGAACAAAGAAACCAATACTCCCACAAAAAGATTGGTAAAAAATGGTGTAAGTTTACTGCTCACTATACCTCCGAGAATGTTGATTAGTTAATTATATGAATTGCTGATCGCATAATAAGGATAATTTTTAAAAAAAATAATAGTGGGATAATTTTTTTATTTATCCTTGACACCAAAAAGTTTTTTGAACTCATCCACATTATTTATTGAATCAATAATACTTTGCTCATCTAGATTAGAATTTGATTTACTGATTTCCCCGGCTAATTCTTCACTCGAGATTATTTTGCAGGAACAAACTTTTGCAAATTGAGCTAAATTGGTGTCTGAGGTAATAAGAGTAATATTACGCGCAGATTTAGATTCAGAAATCTGCTTTTTAATTTTTTCATCAGCTGTTTGATTTTCTGAGTAAACTATTTTTAGTTTTGATGAGTTGATGGCAGTATTTGGAAAGCCATCAAAATGCAGTGTAATGTTAGCCTTCTTTTTTATAAAGTAACGATCTAACAGAAATACAAGTTTCTCCCGGGATGCCTGCTTATCTTTTTTTTGAAGATTCATCAATGAAGATATCTTCCCTATCAGATTATTACCATCAATTATATAATTAATCAATTTTATCTTCCATCGTAAAATTGATCACGTTTGGTAACTTTTAAATCCTGCAGTTGTGGAGCTTTAACTCTGATTTCAAAATTGTATCCGCGATAAGTCCCGATCGGGTTCCATGTAAAATTCATAGTCCAGCAATGTAAATCTCTGGATATTCTGATTTGGGGAGCAGAGAATTCTTTTTGTTTAAGATCGTAACTGCCGGTTACGGAAAATTTCCATTTGGGAGTAAGATTAAAATTAAAACTACCGCTGATGTTAGAATTGGTAAAAATATTTAATGGAGTTGGTCTTGATTCATTAAAATTATAGTTAAGTGACAGATCCCATGGAATGGAAAAATCAGCATCTTTCTGATTATATAAACCCTGGTAAATACTTCTTTCAGAAGCCTGTAAATATTGATCCTGCTGTACAGTTGTTCTATTATCAGTTTCAGAAGATTTTATTTTATCACCAGAAATAGAAAGCGACATAGAAATGCTGAAGTTAGTCATACGCAATAAGCCTTTACCTTCATTTATCAGGTAACGATTTACTTTTGTAATCCTGGAATTAAGATAATCATACGGAGTAAAGGAAGTACTGCCGGAAAGATTAAAGAAACTTCCTACCTGTGTACGATAAGAAATATTTATATCAGAAAAATTCAGACTATCGGCAGCAAAGTTGTAACCAAATCCAGCATTAATATTCAATAATTGTAACTTGTTTTCTTTAGATGTTGTATCAGTAGGATCTGCAATTGTTTTCATTTCGAACACATTGCCAATGGAAAAATTAATATTTTGCTGTTCCTGATTTGAAGGTTTGCCGAATATTTCTCTTTCGTATTTATTATACTTAATTAATTTTCCGGAGGAATCCACATACGAATCATAATATCCCCAGAATGGCGTAGAAAAATCTGGTGAATAATTATAACTGATTGATGGAGTTACAGTATGTCTAATCGCACTAATTCCAAATGAATTAATATTAAACATTCCATAAAACTTTGTGGAAGCAGAAACACCCATAGAAAAAGTTCTCACTTCGTTAATCCCCTTAACATCATCGGTTTTAATAAAGTAAGCGCCGGTATCATTAACCGAAGGATATCTTTTTATACTTTTATTATACCAGCTTTCATTATACCTGACGTTTGGAGAAAAACTGAAGTATCCGATTTTAGGAGAAAGAGAAGCGTTTATGTTATGTTGTATTCCACCTCTAACATTAAGATTACCATCAATTTTATTTCTGTTGTTTTGAAACTGACCCGAATAACTATAACCAAAGCTCTCATACCATTCCTGTTTTCCTGCATTATCTCTGAAAGGATAACTTTGAGCAACAGAGAATGTTAGATTCGGAAGTACTTCAGAAATATTATTGTTCTCAAAATTTTGCGTACGTGAATAACTTAAAGATAAACTGTTTCCTGATTCTTCCCATTGTTTAAAATAAGTTGCGTTGGAAACAGCTTCGTTCCTTAAAATTTCATTAAAATTATTTATATCACGTCTTATATTTGTTCCGGAAAGGAACTCGAGTTTTGCATCGAATCTTGAAGTCGGTGTAATATTCTGATTATGATTCCACCTTAAGCGCCATTCAGTATTTTCAGATCTGTTTGGATCTGTTTGTTCACCCAAAATAAATTTTCCGTAACTTCCTTCCAGGTTACCGGAATAATCATATCTTTTTGAATAACGAAATCTGGAATCCAGTTTAAAGCTTCCGCGGGTATAATAATCTGCTGTTAAGTTAACATCCATATAATCATCTATTGCCCAAAAATATCCAAAGCGAGAAAAATATGTTCCAAAAGTTGCATCGCTTCCAAAAGTTGGTGGAATTATTCCTGATCGCCTGCCAGATTCTATAGGAAATACCGCAAACGGTAACGGGATAGGAAGCGGAACTCCGCCGAAATATATAAATATCCATTCCGCAACAAGCTGTTGTTTATGAATAACTTTCATTTTATTTGCAGTAAAGTAATAATGCGGACAAGTGCTGTCATCGCAAGTAGTAAACATTCCATCTTCAATAAAATAAGTATCTTTATCTACTTTGTTTATTTTGGTCCCTGTGTAATAGGCGCCTTCAGATTCAGTTTTAACCAGAGACAAATGTCCTCGCCCTGATTTAAAATTATATGTCATTGTATTTCCTTTATAGACTTCTGGTCCTTCTTTTAAAACAGGGGCTCCGAGAAGTTTACCGGAAACAGAATCTGATTGGATACCTACAGCATTTATATTATTTGAATTAAAATCAATAAAGATATTAGCACTTGTAATTTCAGTGGTTTTATAAGATATACTGCTCTGTCCGTAAATGTTCATCTTCTTTTCTTTTACTAAAAAGATCAAAGAATCTTTTGAAGAGGCAAAGACAGTTGTATCAACATCAAAAGTTTTTCCTGAAGGATTTTTAATTTGAGTTGAATCCACAGAAGTTATTGTGGAATCTGATTTGATAAAAAGAGAATCTTTATCTTGTGAAAATGTATTGCATTGCCCAAAGTATAAACTTAATGCTAACAAAAAATATATATTTAAATAACCTTTAATTAACATTAAGCTTTAAACTGTAATTTGAATTTTATTTTAGTAGTCAAACTAATTAATAAATAGATTTCAGAATCTGTAGACATAAAAATATGATTTGAAAGTAAAATTTAGTTATTATAAAAAACTAATGATGATGCACCCTTTATTCCTGCTTCATTTTGCAATTTTGCCGGAATCACGAGCACCCTTGACCGCAATGGAGCCAATACTCTATTTGCAACTGTTAATCTTACAGAATCAAACAGCGGTTTACCAAATCCGGCAACACCACCTCCAATTATAAACGTGCTTATATCCAGCAAATTACTTAATGAAGCCAATGCCGCACCTAAT
>DASVGS010000163.1:0-3744 GCA_036379435.1 Ignavibacteriaceae bacterium | reverse complement strand
ATTTATTTCAGACTTATTGTTTCTTATGTAGTCCATTACATTTTCAGTCATGTTATCACATCTTTCATTTCCAAATGTGAATAGACTTGAAAAATGAAGAATCCCTTTAATGTCTTCTTTCAACATAGATTTTGCTCTGTGCAGTCTTACTTTAACATTTACTTTTGAAATACCAAGTGAGTCAGAAATTTCTTCAATACTCATTCCCTCAATTTCTTTGAAAATAAAGACAGTCCTGTACTTTTCAGGCAACCGCTTAACTGCTTCTTCCAGCATTTCCTTTCTTTCTATATTCATATAATTCTCCTCAGGGTTTTGATGATTATCACCACTAAAAGTTACATTGTCACTCTCTTCAATTTTCACAATTCTTTTTTGCTGCCTTTTTAACATCAGGCACTCATTAATTAGGATTCTGATCAGCCACGTGGAAAATTTTGCTTCTCCCCTGAATTGGGATAGTTTTTCATATGCAGATATATAAGCTAATTGTATAACTTCTTCTGCATCATCATCCGTGACACCGTAAGAGACGGCTATTCTATAAAGTCTCTGATTATATCTGCGAACTATTTCACTATAGGCTTCGATATTACCATTTTTTATTTCAATAATAATTTCTTCATCGGAAATCTGTTTTAACGATATATTTTTTTGATCAATCGACATCTGCTTCCTTTCGTTTCAAAGATAAATAAACTTTTTCAATTTTGTAACCTTTTTACCAGTTAAATCATCAACTGCTAAAAAGGAAGGGAAACTTAATGTTATTAACAAGTATAATTCTTTTCGGAATAGCAGCTGTATTGGGTGTAACAATTTTAATCCCGTTGCTGAAAGGTAAACAAATTAATAGATCGACGGCTGTATTGCATGGTTTTTTTGCTGCTGCAGCATTAATCGTTCTAATTATTTTTTCAATTAATAATAGTATTGATTCACCGATATTACCTATCATTTTATTTATTGCTGCTGCTATTGGCGGGTTTATTCTTTTTGTACGAGATTTAAGTAACAAACCGGGACCCAAAGCTTTAGCCTTGATCCATGCAGCAGTGGCAGTAATTGCATTCTTAATTCTGTTTGTGTTTGCGCTTGGGTTGTGATTATAAATAAAATCCTGGCCAGTTAGCGATGTACAATTTCTCTTTAAGATAAAACGGGTTTTTGTTGGAGTTTTACATCTAAAAAGTCTTTAATTTTGATGTAATTAAATAACTCATTTTCTGTTAAAGATTTAAGGTATTAAAATGCCAACCGATCAAGATTTAGCCCGTCGAGTAAAATTAAAAAACATAAAAGAAATACTTGGACCATTAGATATTTCAGAGGATGATTTTGTTCCTTACGGAAATTATACTGGTAAAATTAAGTTAGGTGTCCGCGAAAAATTTGCTTCTCGTCCGGATGGAAAACTCATTCTGGTTACAGCAATGAGCCCGACGAATTTTGGTGAAGGAAAAACATTAACTTCTATTGGTCTGGGGCAGGCGATAAACAGAATTGGAAAGAAATGTATAATAGCAATCCGCGAACCGTCTGTTGGACCTGTATTTGGTATTAAAGGAGGAGCTGCAGGAGGAGGCCATTCCCAGGTATTACCTATGGAGATGATCAATCTGCATTTTAACGGCGACTTAAGTGCCATAACTGCTGCCCATAATCTTTTAGCTTCTATGTTGGATAATCATATCCTAAAAGGGAATGATCTGGGAATAGATGTTACAAACATATTATGGAATCGGACAATGGATATGAATGACAGATCATTGCGTCAGATTGTTATTGGTCTTGGAGGCAGAGTAAATGGAGTTCCAAGAGAATCAGGATTTGTTATAACAGCAGCATCAGAAGTTATGGCTATACTTGCATTGGCAGAATCACGTTCAGATTTAAAGAAAAGACTGGGAGAGATTGCAGTTGGATATAATTTTGATCAGAAATTAGTGTATGCAAAAGATCTCCAGGCAAATAATGCAATGGCAGTTCTACTGAATGATGCAATTATGCCGAATCTTGTTCAAACTAGCGAAAATACTCCAGCTCTGGTTCATGCCGGACCATTTGCAAACATTGCTCATGGTACAAACAGTATCATAGCAGATAAAATCGCTCTTAAGCTCGCTGATTTCGTTGTAACTGAGTGCGGCTTTGGATCTGATTTAGGTGCTGAAAAATTCTTTGATATTGTTTGCAGAAAAAGTGATATGTGGCCATCGGTAGTTGTTATAGTAGCAACCTGCAGAGCAATTAAATTTCACGGTGGAGTAAAGTCAAAACCGGAATCTTTATTGTATGAAGAAAATTATGAAGCATTCAGCAAAGGTTTAGGGAATCTTGAAGTGCACATTAATAATATGAAAAAGTTTGGAGTACCTGTTATAGTCACTATCAACAAGTTTCCGAAAGATACACCACGGGAAATTAAGATGATATTTGACTTATGCGAGAAACTTAATGTGGATTGTGCTGAGCATGAAGCGTTTACCAAAGGTGGTGGGGGAGCGATTGAACTTGCTGAAAAGACTGTCCGTCTTGCAGAAAATAACAATATTCTGCAAAAGAAATTTTTATATGAACTTGAAATGTCTGTTGAAGATAAAATTCAATCAATCGCAACTCAAATATATGGGGCAGAAAATGTCTACTTTGAAAAGAGTGCAAAAAAGAAAATAGAAAAATTTGTTGAATTGGGATTTGGGAATTTGCCTATCTGCATTGCGAAAACACAGATGTCACTTTCAGATAATCCCCGCGCTATCGGAGTGCCAAAGACGTGGACATTAACTGTGAGCGATGCAAAACTTTCAGCCGGTGCTGGTTTCCTTGTTGTTATATGTGGTGATATGATGCTCATGCCGGGTTTGCCTAAATTCCCTGCAGCTGTCAATATGGATGTTGATGAGAACGGAGAAATTACTGGATTGTTTTAGCAATAAATTCCGGCAGAGCTATTTTTAATCCGGGAGAATTGCTGCTCCCGGAATTTATATAGCAATTTTACTTCTTTCATTTGTTCTTATCTTCAATACTTCATCAACCTTGCTGACAAATATTTTTCCATCCCCTGAGTTACCCGTATGTGCAACTTTTTGAATTATCTTTAACACTTCATCTACCATCCCATCATCTACTACTATTTCAAGCTTAGTCCGGGGAATAGATAATATTTTGTCATCAATTATTTTAATATCCTTTGTGTTAATCTCAGATTTCCCAAAACCAATTATTTCCGAGATCGTTATACCTGGTAAGGTTTTAATCTCTTTTAAAGCTTCTAAAACCTTTAACAGCTTAACTGGTCGAATAATTGCTTTTATTTCTTTCATATTAATCTCATAAGTATTTATAAATTCTATTCAAGCTTTCTTTTTAAAAATTCAATTTATACACTTTATAGCGTTAAAAGAACATAAGCTTGAAGCTTTGTGATCATTGTTCAAGTGAACTTCAGTTTTCTAATAAGCCTGTCTTAAGATATAAGATGGAAATTTATTTTTACGACAGGTTCTTTTTTCTTTTTTTTTCCTGTTCAGTTTTGCTTTGATATATCCAAGTTTCATTAATGTTTCCGCATATAAAATATCTTTATTAGTTTTTTTCTTTCCTTTAAGAGCGGTGACATATTCCTCTGCAGATGATTTAATTTCCTTTAATGATTTCTTTGATATTTTAGCCATGTCTTACCTTTCATTTATTATCAATTAATCAACCATCTGGTTGACAAAAACTATTTCCAATCTC
>DASVGS010000162.1:0-3950 GCA_036379435.1 Ignavibacteriaceae bacterium | reverse complement strand
TACCACAAGAATAGCATTTTTTATGGTTTTTCCCAGTATAAGAGTATCAACTACCCTCGTAACCGGAGGAGTATCAATTATGATGTAATCGTAAAATGTAATGTTTATTACTTTTAACAGAGATAACATTCTTTCAGAATTTAATAATTCACTTGAATCCTCTCTGATTCCCCCTGCTGTCAGTATGTCAACTTTCCCAAAAACGTTCGTATGAATAAAAGGTTTGGGGTCCTTGCCAATTAAATAATCAATAAGACCCGGAGCCTTTAACGAGATTCCGAATTGATTTGAAATAGTTCCTTTTTTAAGATCACAATCAATAACAAGGATACGTTTCTTTTCCTGGGCAATCGAAAGTGCCAGATTCGAAACTATAGTAGTTTTTCCTGTATTCTCTTCACAACTTGTAATCATAAAAGCTTTTTCTTTTCCTTCAAACTGGAAAAGTAATTTGGTCTTTAAGAGCCGGAATGTTTCCTTAAATCCGTCTTGTCTATCCATTAAAGTTACAAAAAGATCATGTGTGTCCCGTCTTTCACTGATTTTTTCTTTTACTTCCTTCGGATAATCGGGAATTATTGCAAAGACGGGCAGTTCAAAATCTCTTTCAATATCATCAAGGCTAACAAGCTTTTTGTTTCTTAGTTCGGTAATGAATATTCCCATAAGACCTATAAATAAACCAGCTAATAAACCTGCAATCATATTAAAAGCTTTTTTCGGTGCAATGGGATCCACAGGTTCATGGGCTGGATCAACAACTACTATATCCTGCAGCTTTGACAGCTCAGCCATACGCATCTCCTCCCGTTTATCAAGCAGCATGGTAAATATTTTTTCATACACATCTTTCTGCCGCATCAAACCTGCGAGTTTGTTCTCCTGCCCGGGTAGGCTTTCCATTTTTACTTCATATTTAGACATCATATTAGTAATCTGAAGCAGCTTTTTGTCCTGTGAATTAATCATTATCTGATAAGCCGTTAAAGTATTTTGATTGTATGATGCAAGTTTTTGTTTAACCATCTTAATTTGTTCATCGACTGCCTGTACATCGGGATGATTTTCTGTTCTTTTTTGTAAAAGCTCAAGTCTTTGAAGTTCAAGGTCGGATAATTGTTTCATCAAAGAAGCAAAGGGTGACCCGCTTATATCATTTTTTTCGGGGGTAAGCAGACTCTGGTCAAAATAACCGCTCGATTGCAACTGTGCTTTCATATCAGACAGCTTATTTTGTAAATCCGTTAACTGCAGCTCGGTATTCATTTTTTCAGCTTCAAGGTCACTTAAATACTTAACCAGTTCATTCGAACTGGCGTCAATAGTCATTATCTGGCCGCTTGCTTTAAAGTCACTAAGGTTTTTTTCTGCTTCTTTTAACTTTTCCTGCATTTCTTCGAGTTGTTTATCAACAAAGTCAAACGAGTACTTTATTGTTTGTTTCTGCTGTTCAATTCTAGAATCCCGGAATTTTTCCGTAATAGTGTTTGCTATCAAGGCCGCGGCATAAGGTGAACCATTCTTAACCGAGATAGTAAAAACATTTGTTTTTATTTTATGATCAAGGGATACTAAACTCCTTAGTTTATCCATAGTCTTGTAATAATTATCTATAGTAAAATAAACTTTACTTCCGGGGGAAGCATTCGGCCAGTAAAGAACCATATTCAGATTATCAAGATTGAAAATACCGGCACTTGTATCTCCTGTTACCTGAATCAGACTGTCATTTAAGGTGTTGTATATCCTGTAGGTTTTGTCTCTTCCGATTTCAATATATAACTGTGAAGTTGAATTGAGATCTTTCAATTTAACTTCGACAAATTGTGGAAGTGAAATGTTTTGCGGGGGATTGTTAAAGTAATCAGGATTGTAATAATCAACAAGCGATTTATTAATTTTTATCTTACTCCCATCCGTACGTTCAATCTGATCAACATGAAGAAATAAACTCAGATTATCTATCACCTTACTGAAAACACTCCACGTTTCAACCAATTCCATCTCAGTTTCTATTTCATCCGGAGATTGGAGATTAACAATATTCATTAAGTCAGTTGGCGATTTGGGGTCCTGGCCTTTGTCTTTCTTAAGTACTACGGTGGACTCATATACCGGTTGGGTAATAAAAGAGTAGACTGCAGCAAGAACAAGTGTTATTAATACCGACGCGATTAAAATAGATTTTCGTTTGTTTACTATTTGTAATATTTCTCCAAGAGTCTTTTCCGGAAGTTTTTCATTAAATTTTTTAATTTTCCCGGGATTATTGTTGCTGATCATATCTCCAGTGTCCTTCGGCTGTCTGAATTCATTTTAAAAACTTGAATACTTATTTAAGGAATAATATTGCAACGGTGGCGATTACTGATATCACAGAAAGTATAATTGTAATACTAGCAGCATCTGCCCACCAGGTTCTAGGAACATATATTCTATCCCCGGATTGCAAGCCGATATCTCCCATGGTTTTGCCGCTCTCTATAAGTTCCTGCCCGTTAAGATCTATTTCTTTTTCATCCCTTATTATATAAATATCACCAAGGTCTGCACTTGCTGTTGTACCTCCGGCAATGGCAAATATTCCTGTCATTTTTTCAACATCTGTTACATAATAATATCCGGGTGCTTTAACTTCACCCAGTATATTTATTTTGTACAGCGGCTGAACAGTTAACTCCGGGTTAATATAAAGGGAATCATATTTTTCTATGATTTCTGATTTAATCTCAGTATAAGGCCTGTTCTTTGTCGGAATTAATCCCAGATACGGAAGCTGAATATTTCCATCCTGCTGAATATAATAATCGCCGGAGACCTTATCGGATATATTGAAAAAGGTGATCCTAACCCCGTCACCCGGATTTAAGTATTGTGCCCGCGTCGTTAAAGCGGTCGTGAAAATTAAAACGATTACTATGAAAAATATTTTTGCAGATTTCATTTCTTTTGTTCCGGGTTTTCGTAAAAAAGGGATCAACTATATTAGGAATAAATTTTGATAATTAAACTGCAAAAATTGTTGTTAAAATCTGTTTGCCCACAAACTTTCGCGCCTCAATCTTGTAAATAGTTGATTGGAATTTCCATATCTTTTTCAATATATATGCCATTGGCGGTCACTTAATTCTGGTCAATTGCGAATAGCTTTATGTGGTAAAATATTATAATGAGAATTATCGGGAAGAAAATCCTAAATTGATTCAATAATCTCAAAATATGATTTTACAATTTTGAGGATTGAGACAATTTAATGATATATTTATATCCACCTCAACCAGAATAATCTTTCGGTAAATTTAATAAGCTTTAATTAAAATAAATACTACTTTCTTTATAAATTCAAGGTATTATTTATATATCAAAACCGGCTCGTTTAAAGAATTCCTGGCTGAGACTTGCTTTGGCCATACGTTTAATATTTCAACAGTCGGGTAGTGTTTTAATTGGTTGTCTGCAGATAAAAATTGTTTTTCTGAATTTTATTCCAATTTTGATACGTTACTCTCTTAAAGAGATATCTTATCTCTCGATCATCTCTCGTCTGTCTCCCTACTATACCAATTCTTGATTACTCATGGAGTACACCTGATGCGAAAGTTAAATACCTCCAAAATGGCTTAATTCCAAAGGATTTATAGACTCCGAATAATCCTCCTAATCTGAAAAGAAGTAAAGAACTGCACTTTAATTGCCGGGCTATCTCATAATAGAAGTGTAAATTAGTTAAACAAATAACGGGAGGAATAATTTTTGAATATCCCGATACTATAAATCAAAAATTTTATAAATTTCGGACATAATAATTTCCCATTTTAATAACCCGTCGCATTCAAACGAGGCTAAATTTATGAAAGTTCCTTTTCTTGATTTAAAGATTCAGTACCAGTCTATTAAAAAAGATATCGATCCTGCTATTCAAAATGTAATTGATAATACTGCTTTTATTC
>DASVGS010000161.1:0-2894 GCA_036379435.1 Ignavibacteriaceae bacterium | reverse complement strand
TTTAGTAATTGATGACTTAGCAAATTCTAATTCTTTTGTAGTCACACCATCTTTTATATTATCGAGTTCAAAAAGGATTTCCTTAATTGCACTAATTGTATTTTCAGAACCAACGGATGTTGATACTTCAAAAAATGCTGAATCTTTGTAATACTGAAATCTTGAAGTAGCACCGTATGTATAACCATTTCTTTCACGCAGATTAAGATTTATTCTGCTTGTAAACTGACCACCCAGAATGGTGTTAAGTAAATATCTTTGGAAAAAATCTTTTTGATTTCTCTTTTCAGTAATATGTCCTGCTCTAATTTCAGTTTGCACAGAATCTTTTTTGTGATATAAATATATTTTCTTTGCCGGTTCAACAGACGTTAATGAAATTGCGGGTTCATTTTTTGGTGTCTTCCATTCGGATAGATATTTATTTAATAAACTAATAAGTTCGCTTTCATTCACATCACCAACAACTATTAATGCGGAATTTAAAGGAGTAAAATATTTCTTATAGTAGTCTTTAATTTCATCAAGCGCTATTGAAGAAACAGTTTCTTCATATCCTGATACGGGATAGGAATAATTATTGGAACTTCCTAAAATTACTCTATCAAAAATCTGATCGGCTAAGTATTCCGGCTCATCTTTGCTTTGCAGTATGCGTGTAATCAGTTTCTTCTTTTCACGATTAAAATCATCTTCGTTTAACAAGGGTCTTAATAAAATTTTACTAAACAATTGCAGTGATCTTTCAAAATTTTCTGAGATGCATTGCAGGCTAAAATTTATCAGATCATTATCTGTTGATATATTAAAGTTTGAGCCTAAAATATCAAACTCATCGCTTAATTCTAATGCATTCATCCCATCAGCACCTTCATCTAAGACCAGTGAAGTTAAATGTGCCAATCCTTTTTTGTTTTCCGGATCGAATTTGCTGCCGGCATTTAACATAAGATTTAATCTTACTAAAGGCAGCTTATCTTTATGTATAAATACTATCCGTAAACCATTCTCCAATAAAAATTCATTTGCTTGGGGAAGTTTAAAACCGATTTCAGATTTTGTTTCTGGTTTATTTTTTCTATCGATCATTTTATACTTCCTTGGGAATTATGCGTAGTTCAACAAATGGATTTGTGAGATATTTATTAACTGCTGCTTGAATTGAATTTTTGCTTACTTCATTATATCGGGAAAGATCATACTCAAAAGAATTTGGCTCATTTAAATGGAAGTTATAATGATTCAAATAATCAGCAACGGTATCCAAATTTTGCATTGCACTGATAAATTGTGCTTTAATTCCATTTTTTGATTTTTCAAGTTCTTTGTCTGAAACTTCGTTGAGTGATAAAGTACTAAGCTCTTCAAGTATTATCTTTTTAATATCATCAGGATTAGTGCCTTGTCTGGCCGTTGAAATGATCATAAACTGTCCTCCAAATTTTCCTGAATATTGAAACGCACTTACGTCCTGTGCAATTTGTAAATCAAAAACCAGCTTCTTGTAAAGTCTGGAGTTTTTTGATCCTGTTAAAATATCCGCAGCAACTTCTAATGATGCATCATCTTTTCCAAATATCAGGTCCGAAGGCCAGGCAAAATAAATTCTTTCAAGCTGAACGTTCTCTTTGTGTTCAATTAGTATGTTATTTTTTAAAGTAGGTTTCTTTGAAACCGGTTTATAATCAGCTTCAAATGGTTCGATTGATCCAAAATAATTTTCAATTAATTCTATTGTATTATTATTTTCAAAATCTCCCGCGATAACGAGACAAGCGTTATTTGGCGAATAATATATTTTAGAAAAAGATTTAACGTCATCCATAGTGTAACCCTCAATATCTTTTAGGAATCCGATTGTTGACCAGCTGTATGGATGATTTTCCGGATAAAGATTTGTATTAATAATTTCCCACGCTAAACCATAGGGCTGATTATCATAACGTTCCAATCTCTCATTTTTTACTACATCTTTCTGATTATCAAGTTTTTCCTGGGTAAGCGCAGGCAAAAAATATCCCATTCTGTCTGATTCCAGCCAAAGAGCAAGTTCTAAATAATTTGATGGAAGTTTTTCGTAATAATTTGTTCTGTCGGTAGTTGTTGATCCATTTAATGTTCCACCTGCCTCTTGTATAAAACGAAAGTGCATTTCTTTAGCAACATTTTCTGATCCCTGAAACATCATATGTTCAAACAAATGAGCAAGTCCGGTTTTGCCTTTTGTTTCATATGCAGAACCTACTTTGTACCAGATGTTAACCGATACTATAGGAATGGATTTATCCTGATATAAAATATATTCAAGTCCGTTTTTTAGTTTGCCTTTAGTGCAGTTAAGATTAAGATGATTCAAATATTTTCCTTTAACTTTTTTTGTGACAAGTGAAAAAAATAATTTTAATGAAGAGTACAATCCTTATTAAAACTTAAACTTGGTTCTATTTCAATAAAAACTCAATCCGTTCAAGTTTTCCATCAATGTTATTATTCGGATATATTCCAAGAAGTTTAGCTAACAAAGGATAGATATCAATATTATTCAATGTTCCACAAGTATAACCCGATTTAAAATCAGGTCCAATAGCATAAAATATTCCGTGCATATCAGTATTAAATGGATCATATCCATGATTGCCAAGCGGAAAATTATCTGAATATTTTTCAACATCTTTGTTATTAAATAAACTATAACCAAGATCTGCTATAAGTACAATCTCTGCTACATCCGGATTGTCTTTATAGTGCAGGTATTCAGGGATATCCTTCTTCCAGTAAACTTTATAATTTTTTTCGGATTCTTTTAGTTTTTTATAAATGGAATATTTTTCATTCTCAACGGAATAAATGAACATCAGCGGTCCTTTGTCAGATGTTTTGAATTTAAAACCAGT
>DASVGS010000160.1:0-6369 GCA_036379435.1 Ignavibacteriaceae bacterium | reverse complement strand
AAAAATGTTTTGAACCATCTAAATGAGATCTAAATTCGACTCCATTTGATCTGAGTTTCCGCAAGTCAGTTAAACTAAAAACCTGGTAACCGCCGCTGTCAGTTAAAATAGGTTTATTCCAGTTCATAAATTTATGGAGTCCGCCGGATGCTTCAAGAATTTCTGTGCCCGGTCTTAAGTAAAGATGATAAGTATTTGAAAGAACTATTTGAGCTTTTATTTCGCTCTCAAGAAAACTATTATTAACAGCTTTTACTGTGCCCTGCGTGCCAACCGGCATAAATATAGGTGTTTCAACTTTACCATGATCAGTTTCAAACCATCCAGCCCGTGCCTTAGAATTATTGTCTTTTGAATCAAAATTAAGTTTTAACAATACGCCTATTACTCTAAATTTTATGCAACAAATTTAATCTAAATTAATGTTTATCCCAATCAGGATTTGAACAGAATTATGAGAGAAATTTGCTTCTTTCTTGTGGAGTTGGGACCCTGCAAGATTCTTTTTTACCAAAAAACTTGTAACGATTTTTAGCAATTAAATCATAAAAAAGATCTGTAAAAAACCTTGGCAAAAAACCAAGTGGAGCAAAAACTTTTGGCCAGCCGTAAAGATGTTTTGCTATTTCAAATGCTGCAGAGGATTTTTTATAAACTTTATTTTGTGATATTAAAATAAATGAATCAAAATCATCTTTTGGAAGATTATATTTTTCCAGCAGTTCGATTCCTTTTTCAGATTGAAGTGCAGCAAATTTAAATATGTTTAACCTGTCACGATCAATAATAAAGTTAACCCAGTAATTGCAAAAATTACAGATGCCATCAAACAAGATAATTTTAGATTCATTATTCAGATTGTTCATCTGATTTTACGGTAAGCTTTACTAAATCAATTCTTACATTATCTGCCCTTATAATCAAAAAATAAAAATTACCGATTGAAACAGTTTCACTGGGCTTCGGGATATGCCCAATATTATCAATTATAAATCCTGCTATTGTTTCATAGGCACCAATCGGGATCTCCAATTTATATTTATCATTGATATGATCAATTTCAACTTTGCCGCTAATTATATAAGAATCTTTATTAATTTTTCTACAGATAATTTCTTCAACGTCATATTCATCATTTATATCACCAAACAATTCTTCTATAATATCTTCCATTGTTACAATACCTGCCGTGCCGCCAAATTCATCTATAACAACTGCAATGGAATCGTTGTGGTTCAGAAATTCATTTAATATTTCCAGACTTTTTTTAGTCTCAGGATAAAAATGAGTTTCACGAATTATATCTTTGATTTGTTTGGGATTGCTGAATAAATCTTTTGCAAGTATAAAACCTTTAATATTATCAAGGTCTTTTTCATAAACCATTATTTTTGAATAACCGGATTCTATAAAAAGATCGACTGCATTTGAAACAGTATCGTCAATCGAAATTCCAATAATTTCAGTTCGCGGGCGCATTGCTTCATAAACTTTTTGTTCACTAAAATCGAACACTTTGGATATGAATGAACCCTCATCATTTTTTGTACTTCCGGAATTATGAACTTCATCAACGAGTATTTTCATATCCTCTTTATCAAATAAGTGGGCAAGATTTTCTGCTGAATCTTTTTTGCGTTCAGTTAAAAGTTTAGAAATACGTGTAGTAAGTTTTATAACTGGTAAGAATAAAATAGAAAGCAAACGTAATGGGATTGAAAATATCAGGATTATTGAGTCAGCACCTTCGCGAGCAATATATTTAGGGATAAGTTCTGCAACTATTAAAGTGATAACAGATACAACAAAAAGTATTTTATATTCTCCCCATCCAAACTGATTGCCAAGAACTACAGTTGCAATTGATGCGAAAGCAATATTAACAATATTATTACCGATGAGGATTGTGGAAAAAAAATTTTGTGGATCTTTAACGAAGTGATAGGCAGATTGAGCAGCAATATTTTTTTTTCTGGCTTTAACTTCTATTTTTAATTTATTGGAAACAATAAAAGCCATCTCAGTACCTGAAAAATAGGCACTGCACAAAAGCAAAAAAATTAATACTAAAAAATCCTGAATCATTAATATGCCCGGGTTAAAGGAACATCCTTTACAATTTTTTCAACTAAACTATCATCACTTTTAAATATTAAACTAACATCTATTTTTTCAGTCATACTTATTTCATCGTTTATCTTTAGACCTGGATTATTAAAAAATTGATATGCTATTTGTCCGGATTTGCTATCAACCTGTTTATCACATTTAAGATCATCTGATTTCAATTCATATAATATATTTGCACCGGATAATATATTAATAGATTCCAACTCCATATTACAATTTGAAAAATCATTACACTGATATTTTCCCGCAACGTGAAATGAGCCCGGACCACCAGGCATAAGATTTAACCAGGATTCAAGGTCAATAACGGTTATTTTATCTTTGTAAATTATCGTTTGATCAACTGAGGCTGAACATGAAATGAAAACAATTAAAATCAATAATGATGTAATTTTTAAAATGTTTGCTTTAAGCATAAGTGATTAAAATATTTTATACACAATTAAAATTGTTGTCAGAGCATATAGAACAACTGTCATAATCATAGGTATATCAGTTAACATAATTTGTGTGGTATTCTCACCTTTTTGATTTAGATACTCCAGATACATAAATCTAAAAATGCCAAACACAACAAATGGTGTGGTATAAATTAAATTTTCAGTTCCAAAAACGGATACCGTTCTTTCAGAAACAGTATAAAGTGCATAACAGATAATCACGCCTGCGGCTGCAACAGTAGCAATTTGATTTGTAAAAGTTAAGGAATATTCGGCTAATACTTTTCTTGTTTGTGTTTTATCGGATTCGGTAATTTGTTCCAGTTCTGAATGCCTTTTCATTACAGCAAGAAATAAGGATATAAACATAGTAGTTAAAATTAACCAGCTTGAAACAGGAACATTAATAATTGCCGCACCCGCTAAAACACGAATACTAAAACCAGCTGCAATGCTAAAAATATCTAATATAACAATGTGCTTAAAATATATTGAATAAAGTACGTTGATTGAGATAAAGCTTACGAGCAAAAAAATAAATTCTTTTGGAGAAAGAATTGTTAAAAAAACTATCACAACAAATAAAATTACAGATGCAAGCCAGGCTGCTGGGACAGATATTTTTCCGGAAGGTAAAGGTCTGAATTTCTTTTTTGGATGGACAGCATCAGCTTTAATATCAATTATATCATTAACTATATAAATAAAACTTGATGCCAGACAAAAAATAAGAAATGCTTTAAATGTTAATAGAAAATATTCTCTTTCAAAAAGATGAAGTGAGAATAGTAATGGAATAAAAACAAAAAGATTTTTAATCCATTGAGGAACACGCAACAATTGAAAATAATTTTTTAACATTAAAAAACTGCTGTTTCTTCGTATGTTCCAAAAACTTCTTTTAGTTCACCGATCATTTCACCAAGGGTAACATAATTTTTTGCGGCTTTTAAAAATTCCGGCATTAAATTTTTTCCATCAATAGCTGCAGATTTTATTGATGCTAAACATTCAGCTACCGCTTCCTGATTTCTGCTTTGTCTTAACTGCGTTAATCTTTTTACCTGCTGCTTTTGAACCTCTGCCGATACTGTTAAAATCGGGATGTCGATTTTTTCATTTTCTTCTACAAATTCATTTACACCAACTATAAATTTTTCTTTTCTTTCAACTTCCTTTTGATACCGGTAAGCTGCATCTGCAATTTCCTTTTGAAAGTATCCCGTTTCAATAGCAGCAACAACTCCACCAAGTGCATCAATCTGATCGAAGATTTCATTAGCTTCTTTCTCCATCCTGTCAGTTAATGCCTCTACAAAGTAACTGCCTCCAAGAGGATCAACCGTATTAATCACTCCGGTTTCATAAGCAATAAGCTGTTGAGTTCTAAGAGCGATTTTAACAGCCTTTTCACTAGGCAGTGCCAAAGTTTCATCCATAGAATTTGTATGAAGTGATTGAGTTCCACCAAGCACACCAGCCAAAGCCTGAAATGCTGTACGAACAATATTATTTTCTGGTTGTTGTGCAGTTAATGTACAACCGGCAGTTTGTGTATGAAATCTAAGCCACCAAGAACGTGGATTTTTTGCACCGTATCTTTCTTTCATTCTGCGTGCATAGATTTTTCTAGCTGCTCTAAATTTTGCAATCTCTTCAAAAAAATCTAAATGAGAATTAAAGAAAAAAGATATCCTGGGAGCAAATTCATCAACATCCATTCCTCTTTCTATACAAGCTTCTATGTATGCAAATCCATCTGCAAGAGTGTATGCAAGTTCCTGCACCGATGTAGAGCCTGCTTCACGAATGTGGTAGCCGCTAACTGAAACGGGATTCCATTGCGGCACTTCATTTTTACAATACTCGATCATATCTACAATAATCCGCATCGATGGAGTTGGAGGATAAATAAATTCTTTTTGTGCGATGTATTCTTTTAAAATATCATTTTGAAGTGTGCCGCGCAGATTTTTAAAATCAACACCCTGCTTTTGTGCAACCGCAAGATAAAATGCAAAGATCATTGCCGCGGGTGAATTGATTGTCATTGATGTGGAAACTTTATCCAATGGAATTTTATCGAAAAGTATTTCCATATCCTGAAGAGAAGAAATTGCCACTCCGCAAATTCCTACTTCTCCATCGCTTAATGGAGCATCGGCATCCCAGCCCATCAGGGTAGGAAGATCAAAAGCTACAGATAAACCTGTTTGACCATGATTCAGTAAATAATGGAATCTCTCATTTGTGTCCTCAGGTGAACCGAAGCCTGCAAATTGTCTCATCGTCCATATTTTACCTCGATATCCATTTGGATGAATACCACGAGTATATGGATACTCACCGGGAAAACCGATTTCACTTAAATAATTAATATTCTCGATGTCATCCGGTCCATAAAAATTTTCAATCTCCCGTCCGCTTACAGAAGTAAACTTTAATCCATTTGTTTTGGCAGCTTTAGCTTTTTCATCGTAACTTTTTCTTTGCTTAAGATATTCTAAATCAGACATATTCTTCCTGTTTTTATTTATTAAATAAATAATATTATAAATTAAGTTCTACCAAATCTTCTGTCAAATTCTTCCAAAGAAATTTTTATAACAATTGGTCTTCCGTGAGGACAAACATATGGCATTGAGGTTGCAAAAAGTTGATCTATCAATAACCGCATTTCCTTTTCAGTTAATTTATCGCCTGCTTTTATTGCTGCTTTACAGGAATATGATTTGGCAAGATTATCTTTTTCTTCTAATTTTTTTTCGGTTTGATTATTTATATACTCAGATATAAACTCCCTCAATATTTTTTCCTCAGAACCACTTTTAATATCATCCGGTACGCCTTCTATCAAAACATAATTTTTAGGCAGATATTTTAATTTAAATCCAAGCTTGGTGATCATCGAATCAAGTTCTTTAAGTATTCCATAACTTGCAACATCAAACTGAATTTTTAACGGAAAAAGTAATTGTTGAATGAATGGCATATTTGCATCAAGTCTTGCCAAAACTTTTTCATACAGAATTCTTTCATGTGCAACATGTTGATCTATAATCATCAATCCGCTTTTAATTTGTGAAAGAACATATTTATTGTGAAGCTGAATCAAGAACGAAGATTCAATTTCAGTTGATGCCGAATGCTCAATTTGTTTATCGTACTTATTTTCGATCAAGGTATTTTCTGATTTTCCGTCTAATCCTGAATTTGTATTAATATTTTTTGTTAACGAACTAAAAACCAGATCTATTTCTTCATCAGTAACTGCAGATCGCTCACGTCTTTCTCTGGAATTAAATACGGGTCTGTCAGTAAAATCATTTTGTTTAACAGATGTAAATGGATTAAAAGCCAGCTTTTCTCCGCGTACAGTTTCCCCCTCAAAAGTCATTGCGGGAACTAAATCGTGAGTACCAATACTTTGGCGGACCACTGACAAGACAAAATTGTAAATATCTTTTTCGTCATCAAATTTTACTTCAAGTTTTGATGGATGAATATTTACATCAACCTTTTTGGGATCCAGGCTAATAAACAAAATAAAAAACGGGTAATCACCTTTTTCTAAAATATTTTCGAAGGCCGTAAATACAGCGTGATTTATATTTTTATTAATTACAAATCTCTTATTGAGGAATAAAAATTGTTCCCCTTTACTTTTTTTAAAGATTGATGGTTTACCGATGAAGCCGTTTATTGAAATATAATCTGTTGTTTGATGAATCTGTATTAATGCCTCCAGCATATTATCGGCAAATATTTGTTCAATTCTCTGTTCAAGAGTGCCTGCAGT
>DASVGS010000159.1:0-7487 GCA_036379435.1 Ignavibacteriaceae bacterium | reverse complement strand
AACCCAAATGGTTTCCAAAGGATTGGATTTTCCCCGTGTAACATTGGTTGGAGTAATTTCTGCAGAAACTACTTTGTGGCTTCCAGATTTTCGAGCTGATGAAAGAACGTTTCAATTGCTTACACAGGTTTCCGGAAGAGCCGGAAGAAGTAAGGTTGCGGGGGAAGTAATTATCCAAACTTATAACGAAAAACATTTTGTTCTGCAAAAAGTACTGGAAAATGATTACAAAGGCTTTTATCAAAAAGAAAAAAATGACAGAGAGAAAATGGGATATCCGCCTTTTACAAGAATTGCATTGATTGAAACAAAGGATACATCGATGGAAAAGGCAAAGGGTGCTGCTTACGATTTTTACAAAGAGATCATTAAATACAAAAACTATCTAAAAATTTCTGATCCGACCACTGCACAGATTTTTAAACTTTTAAATAATTTTCGCTATCATATTTTGATAAAAAGCTTTAAAGAAAAAGATCCCGGCGGAGCAATTTTAAGAAAAGCTATTCTGGATTCTTACACCGAGTTTAATAAAAAATCCCGTTACCGGGATGTTAAACTGTACTATGATGTAGATCCTCAAAGTATTATGTGATCTTTTACAAACCCAGTTCCTTAAAGGAACTGGGTTTATTTAAATTATTATATTATCTAATCATATTTCCAAACATTGGAGAAACATTACTCAATCCGAAAATAATAAACATAAACACCAGCCAAACCGCAATTGAAGTAAAAATATATTTTTTAACATTATCAGATTTAAACATTTTAGCGAAAGCAATTCCAACTACAACATAAAACCAGATTGAGAAAACATCTAAACGGCTTAACAAAAATCCCGGAAAAGTTTTAACATCCATACCTGTTAAAGAAGCGGGATTTAATCCTGTTAACATTTTACCCATAATCATTCCGATAATGATCAGGATAATACTTTGCAAAACGGAAATATAAAGTGGTAATCCCATTGCAGTCATTGCCTGTGAGTATCCGGCCTCTCCTTTAAATGCAAACTTTGCTATTAAAAACGCTATAGTTGTAAAAACAAAAAACCAAACTAACATCATTACAAAAATTCCGATTGAAGGAAACAAATAAGTAAACATAGGGTTGTTCATCATACCGGCGGTTCTATCCAATTGCTCATCGGCCTGTGCCTGGGTCATTTGTCCGCTTTCAACCATTTTCTGAAACTGTTCACGCATAGCTTTTTCCTGCTGCTGCTGCATTTCAAGTCTTATTTCGGGATTAGACATATAAATAAATGTTGAAACAATGGCAACAACAATCAAAGCAAGCAAAGGTAAAATCCAATCTGTTGCTTTTGTTGGGAAGAAACTAAGCTTAGAAAATAGATTAGATGGTTCCGAAATAACTCCAACAATTTTATCCGTGTGGGATAATTCCTCCATTTCATTTTCCGGTGATTCTTTTTGAATGGTATCTTCAGTTTCCATTTGTTCTCCTGATTATTTTTGAAATAACACATCAGAAAACTATTTAGGAAACATTGAAAAGGCAATAAGATTCTTTATTAATTAAGGAGAATTAACAAGCATCTTTTTACTAAATTTAATACAGTAAAATTTATAATTTCTTACATGGATATTTTTATGAAACCAAAAACCATTATTGAACCCTTTAAAATAAAATCTGTTGAACCAATAAGATTTACAACCAGAGAAGAGAGAGAAACTCTGCTTAAAGAGGCTGGATATAATCCATTTCTGCTTCCCGCGGATGATGTGCTGATAGATTTACTTACTGACAGCGGAACTTCTGCAATGAGTGCGAAGCAATGGGCGGGAATTATGGAAGGCGATGAATCTTACGCCGGCTCTAAAAGTTTTTACAGATTTGAAGCCGTGATAAAAAGTATCACAAATATGAAATACATTATTCCAACACACCAGGGAAGAGCTGCAGAAAAAATATTGTTTACAATTGTTGGCGGAGCAGGAAAGTTCATCCCTAACAACACACACTTTGATACAACTCGTGCTAATGTTGAGTTTAGTGGAGCTGAAGCTGTTGATCTGTTAAACGAAGTTGGCAAGCATCCTGAGATTAAAGCCGACTTTAAAGGAAATATGGATATTGAAAAACTTGAAATTTTCATAAAAGAAAAGGGAGTTGAAAATATTCCGCTTTGTATGATAACAGTTACAAATAATTCAGGCGGTGGTCAGCCTGTTTCTATGCAAAATATAAAAGATGTAAAAGCGATCTGTAATAAATATGACATCCCACTTTTTCTTGATGCATGCCGTTTTGCGGAAAACGCTTACTTTATTAAAATGCGAGAGACAGGGTATGAAAATAAAACTCCATTAGAAATAGCGCAGGAAATGTTTTCTTATGCTGATGGAGTTACAATGAGTGCAAAGAAAGACGCTCTCGTAAACATCGGTGGATTTCTTGCAATGAATGATGAACAGCTTGCAATGAATTGCAGGAATCTTTTAATTGTTACTGAAGGATTTCCTACTTATGGCGGACTTGCTGGACGCGATCTTGAAGCTGTTGCACAGGGTTTGTTAGAAATTGTTGATGAGCATTATTTGCAATATAGAATCAGAAGTATAGAGTATCTTGGAGAAAGATTAGTTGCTGCCGGTGTTCCGATTATTGAACCGCCTGGAGGACATGCAATTTACATTGATGCGAAACGTTTCTTGTCAAATATTCCCGCTGATAAATATCCCGGGCAATCAATCGTATGTGAACTTTACCTGGAAGGTGGTGTACGGGCTGTTGAGATTGGAAGTGTAATGTTTGGCAAAAATGATAAAAATGGAAAACTAATTCCAGCAATGATGGAACTTGTGCGAATGGCTATTCCACGCAGAGTTTATACACAAAGTCATATTGATTATTTGATTGAGGTGATTTTAGAAGTATTTAAAAATCGGGATAAATTAAAAGGTTATAAAATAACTTATGAAGCTCCAATGCTTCGTCATTTTACAGCTAGATTTGAACCGATAAAATAGTTATTTAATACACATGTCATCCTGAGCTTGTCGATGGATGACAATAATATATTTCAATGTCACACTTCGACAAGCTCAGTGTGACAAATAATTTGTATTAATTTAATTTAGATGAAACTCAAAAAACTTTATACTCATAATAATAAAAAACAAATTTGGAGAATTCTTCCAACCTCAACTAACAAAATAGTTATTGAGGAAAGAGACAGTGCATCAAAAGAAGTTTTTTTTACTTGCCTCAACCTGCAATCAGGTAAAAAAGTTTTTGATGGTTATCAATTAGATGAAAAAAACTGGTGTGGAATTGAATCGATTTACAAAGATGTAATATATTTTCATGCTTATGGTAAGCCGGATATGCCTACTCACAAAGGCATAATAGCTTTTGATATTAATAAACAAACCATACTCTGGCAATCGAGCCAATATGTTTTCTCCTTTATTTATGATGACAAACTCTATTGCTCTCAACAGAGATTTGAATCCAAAGCATTTTTTGCGTTGGATTATTTATCCGGTAAAATATTGGAAGATGTTTCAACTGACCAATCAGAAATAAATCTTTTAAAAGAAAAATCTGATAATATGTTTTGGGAAGAGAATTATTTCTTTCCGGAATATTTTAATAGAACGTCTCCGGTAATTGAAAAACATCAAAAGTATTTGCAACAAATTCTGGATGATAAAGTGATAAAGGGTGAAATAAGTTTTTTGATGATCAACGATTTGCTTCTATTCAATTATCATGAAGTTTCAAAAACAAACAAATTAAATAATCAATTTAATGCTGTGGATTTAACAAGAAATAAAACTTTGGTTAATGAAACTTTAGATAAAGATTTGATTAATTTAATGCCGGAATCATTTTTTGTTAAAGATAATTTTCTCTTTTTAATAGTAGATAAAACAAAATTAGTTGTTTATCAAATAAAAGAGTGACGTTATGAACATATCATCAGAAGAAAAAAATATTCTTCTAAAAGCTGCACGGCAATCGATAGCCTCTCTGTTTAATGCAAGCGAACCTGAGCAACCTGATTATCAAAAATATCCTTTACTTAAAGAAAAATTTGGTGCGTTTGTAACATTAACTATCAATCATCAACTGCGTGGATGCATAGGATATATTATTGGTCGTGAGCCATTGTTTGATACTATATGTTCAGCGGCGGTTCATGCGGCAATAAATGATCCCAGATTTCCAGCTCTAAAAAAATCTGAGTTGGAAACAATTCACATAGAAATTTCAGTCCTGTCAGAATTTATTCCAATCAAAACTTATGATGAAATCATAATTGGTACACATGGATTATCCTTGGATGAAGGCGGCGGTGGTTTACTATTACCGCAAGTTGCAACAGAACATCACATGAGCAGGGATGAATTTCTTTCTGCACTTTGTAATAAAGCAGGCTTCTATAGTGATTTCTGGAAAGAAAGAACCTTAAAGATAAAGACCTTTACAGCTGAAATATTCTCCGAGGAAGAAAGGGAGATTTTAAAATGAAAATCCGACATCAACAGGTAGCGGGATATTTTTATCCGGCAGACAGAGAAAAATTAAAAGCTGAATTATCTTTGATGCTAAATGTTGCAGAACCTGAAAAATCATTTAATAATATATTTGGAATAGTTGTACCACATGCCGGTTATATCTACTCCGGAAAAACAGCAGCGTATGCGTACAATCTTATAAAAGGGTATCACTACAAAACAGTAATAATAATCTCTCCAAGTCATTCGGAGTACTTTCCTGGTATTTCAATATACGATGGTGATGCTTATGAAACTCCTTTGGGAATAGTTGAGATTGATCAGCAAATTTCTAATGCTATCGTAGAAAACAGCAGAATATTATTTAAAGGAATTCAAGGACACAGAAAAGAACATGCACTTGAAGTTCAGATACCTTTTTTGCAATCAGTGTTAAAAGATTTTAAAATCGTTCCAATTGTAATGGGTGATCAGGGCAGGATGTTTGTTGATGAGCTTGCTGAAAGAATTTCAAAAGTTGTTAATGATGAAACACTTGTAGTGGCAAGTTCAGACATGTCACATTTCCATTCCTCCGATGAAGCAGATGAATTGGATTCAGTTGTAGAAAAAAGAATTAATAATTTTGATTTTGAAAATCTTCTTATGGATCTGGATAATCATAAATGTGAGGCTTGCGGAGGAGGGCCAATTGCAGCAATGATGAAAGCGGCATCGTTAAAAAATATCAATCAGTCAATTGTATTAAGTAGAAGCGATTCGGGTGATGTTACCGGGGATAAAACAGAAGTAGTTGGTTATTTATCAGCGGCAGTATATAAAAATTAATTAAATATTTCAGTTGTTATTAAATAAGCAATCATAGAAAATATAGCTGATAAAGGTATTGTTAGAATCCACGCCCACAAAATATTTTTTGCAACTCCCCATCTTACAGCAGAAAATCCTTTAATTGATCCCACACCTATAATGGAACCGGTAATTGTGTGAGTTGTACTTACGGGGATTCCCAAAATAGTTGCCCAGATAATAGTTAATCCGGCAGAAGTTTCTGCACTGAACCCGCCAAATGGGGATAATTTGGTTATACGCATTCCAAGGGTTTTGATAACTTTCCAGCCGCCAATTAAAGTACCAAGTGCAATAAAAGAATAACTTAAAAATATAACCCATGTTGGAACGTAAAAAGTTGATCCTAATAATCCGTTTGTAAATAATGCTATAGAAATAATACCGATTGTTTTTTGTGCATCGTTTGAACCATGACTCAAACTATAAAGTGCCGCCGATAACAATTGCAATCGTCTGAATTGTTTATCAACCTTCCGAGGGTTTTTATTTCTTACAAGCCACATAGTAAGTAACGAAAAAATTAATGCCATAACCATACCAAGTATTGGAGCCAGAAAAATAAAAATTACTACCTTTGTATAACCGCTTATTATCAGTGCTCCAAATCCGGCTTTTATTATTGCTGCTCCTCCAAATCCGCCGATTATAGCATGAGAAACAGAAATTGGTAAACCAAAATGAGTTGCAGATGCAGTTAGAATTATTGCACCAATTACACCTGAAAGTACTACATAGTTATCAATAATATTAACGTCAACAATTCCAGTTCCGATGGTTGTGGCAACGTGAACTCCAAAAATAAAAGCTGCTATAAAATTGAAGAAAGCTGCCCAAATAACAGCCTGCAATGGGGTTAATACTCTTGTTGATACGATAGTTGCGATGGAATTTGCGGCATCATTCATTCCATTATAAAAATCAAATACAAGTGCCAGAACAATAATTAGTACAACAATTTCCATATATTATTCTTTAAGCATTCTTTAGGAATATTGATAAAATTACATTTGCAGTTGACTGACACTTATCGCTTGTTCTCTCAAGTAGATCAATTATTTCCTTCTTTTTTATTAATTCAATAGCATCTTTTTCATTTTCAAACAATTCTTTTGTGGCCTGCTGATAAACTTTATCAGCTTCAACCTCAAGATCTTTAACCGCTTTTAGCTCATTAACTCTTTTTACTTTTAAATCCTGAATTGCAACTCCAAGTTCTTTAACCTGTGCACTTATAATCCTGGCAAGTTTATCCGCATAATCTATTTTTTTCTCTATGTGAAAAGTTTCAACTCTTACTGTTGCACCTAATAACATATCACTAATATCATCCAGTCTTTTTATAAGAGCAAAAATATCTTCTCTGTCAAAAGGAGTGATAAAAGTTTTATTAAGACGTTTGGTAATTTTATAAGCAGTTTCATCGCATCTCAATTCAAGCGGCTTCATTTTTAATATGTATGTTTGGGGGTCGTCGAATGAAAATATTTTTTCCGTATATGCAGCCATCTCTTCGATGAAATTTATCATCTCTTTAAATTCTTCAAAATATTTTTCTTCTTTGGGTAATAATTTTTTAAACATAAAACACCAATAAATTTAGAAATGATTATTAAAAAAGTGAGCTTCGACTTTCCAAAACTACATAATCTCAGTTTATTCAACAAAATTATATCTCAAAAAATTGCTCTGGATTTACTATATTCACACTTCAAATTATGTATTAAAATTCAGGTGAATTGTGAGTGATAATAAAAATAAAAAGGTTGATGCAGTTGCAAATATTGTTTCGCTTGCAAAAAGAAGAGGATTTGTTTTCCAATCAAGTGAAATTTATGGCGGTTTAAATGGCTGCTGGGATTATGGACCTTTGGGAGTTGAATTGCTAAAAAACATTAAAGAAGAGTGGTGGAAGTTTATGACTTATCGCGATGATGTGGAAGGACTTGATGCCTCTATTCTTATGCATCCAAAGGTTTGGGAAGCTTCCGGTCACGTTGAAAATTTTACTGACCCGATGATAGATTGTAAACAGTGTAAAGCGCGCTTTCGTTTGGATGTACTTGGCGATTCTATAAACGAAAAGAAAAAAGAAAAGGCTTTAGTAGAACTTAAAAACGATTTTAAAGATAATTCAGAAGTACTAAG
>DASVGS010000158.1:0-3091 GCA_036379435.1 Ignavibacteriaceae bacterium | reverse complement strand
TAATATTAACTGAATCTTGCAAGAAAACTATATCTGAAAATAAAATTGTATCTCCCGATACAGTTGTTGAAGCAGTAAAATTATTTATTGATACCTGAGAAACATTTTGTGCCCACGTAAAACCTTGCGGGAAAATGATTCTTAAAGTATTAATATTATATGCTGGTTCTCTTACATAGTTAAAACTTAATGTTATGATAGAATCTCCGGATACTATCTGTGGAGTCATAGTAACTGAGCCGGAACCATCTACTCTTGCTCTTAATGATTGTATCCAATAAATATTTGCTGCTGTATTTCCAATACCCATTGAAGGTGGGCCGCACATTGTCCAATTTGCGGTATTTGTTAATTTTGAAACGTCATCTTCTTTAAAAAATACTGAAGTACTGCTTACTGCTGGACCCGCTAAATGTACTTTAGGATTAGGCAAACTATTTGCATTTGCTGTACCCCAGGATACCCCAAATATATGTACTTGTGAATTATTCCTAATTTGAATGGCTTCTGAAGAGCCTGCAATCAAAAATGGATTACCTGTTAAATAAAGTGCGTTATTAGATTTTACAATTAGCAGGTAATCACTTGCATCCAAATCTTCTGCAAATGCATTTTCAGATCTGGCAACAATTATTATTGTGCCTTTTTTAAGATTACTCCATAAATTATTATTTGTAAAAACAAGAGGCTGCTGAGCACTACCATTACTGCTAAAATCTCTTATGTCCCAGCCTCTTAAATCAAGACTATCCTGAACGACCAACAATTCTATCCATTCATCATTTGAGCTTGAATTATAAATTTCATTTATAATTATTGATTGAGGGTAAAGATAAAATGTAAAAAGTAATGTGAAGAAAATAATATGTAATAGTCTCATTGTATATCCGTTGATAAAATAAATCTTAATATTCTGTTATTACCTTTATCAGCAACGTAAAGTATCTTATCAAAATATGCTACTGCATAAGGTTCACTAAAAACTGATGGTCCGCCAAATCCAATTAATTTATCCCCGAATGAATTAAATTTAAAAACACTATCCTTACCAGCATCAGCGACAAAGATATTTCCGTTAACATCAACTGTGCATCCCTCAGGTCTGATAAATGCATTTGGATTAGCAAATGCAACACCGTCGCTGGGTGAAAATGCACTTCGGTATCTTTCATCGATTGGAGTTACTACATAGTTCCACCACTGAGCTTTAAAACTATTTGCCCCTGTCATTGTAACAACAATATCTATATTTCTTTTATTAAAAGATGCAATTGAACTTAACTGATTTGCTGATACCATACCCGAACTTGTTGGTGAGATGTTAGGAACTCTTCCAATTAATGTATCACCTGATGCAAAACTGCTGTTCTTTGGTCTGAATAATAGAATAGAATTGTCAGGATCATATATGCTTGAGTTGTTAGGTCCTGTTCGCGCAACATAAAATGAATTATCATAAAAAGTGCATACAGCTGTGTATTGTCTTAACGGTTTATTTAAATCATCAAGTTTTGGGATAAGTCTTCTGATAGGTGCATTTTCTAATTGATGATGCGAAGCAACAAGATCAATTTTATAAACAGCACTGAATGTTTGACCCAAAGTATCAAACTGTGCACATACTATCAGATTTAATTCGTAATCCTGTGCAATAGCAATTGGATGTTTTATTGTACGGGCACTTAATCTCTGTCCATCCAGATTTAACATCACAATCTGATCGTTATCAGTATCAGCAACGTAAATCAATGGTTCCCTTCCAATTATAATATCCTGCGGATTATTAAATCCTGTCCAATCTGGATTGAGTTTTACATAAATAGTATCACCGGCAATATTACCAGGATCTTCTGTCTGAAATTGTGTTATATCGAATTTATCATTGCATGAGAATGCATTAATAATAATGATAAATAAAAACCAGTATTTTAATATTTTAAATTTTTTCATAAGCCTAATGTAATTGAAAATCTATGTGCAGAACCTAATCTTGTAAAATTTGCATACGCATAATCTAAACTAAAGTTAGCTATGCTAATTGGAACATTAATTCCTGCTCCAAAAGAATAATTTTGTTCATCAACATTAATTTTATAACCGCCTCTGGCAAAAAACATTTTATTCCAGGTATACTCAAAACCTAAAGAAAGATTTTCACTGTTGTCGTTTGGATGATTTAATTGAATTGAAGTTGTTACTTTATGCTCTTCATTTTCATACGGTTCAAAAGCAAATCCAATGCGAAACATTGTTGGGGGTGAGAAAGACTGCCAATCTGATTTAGTTCTGTTGCCAACTAAAACTACTTCACCATCAGGGGCAAGATCATTTCCAAAGTTGGATACAACAACTGCAAATCGAGTGCTTCCCAAACCGGTCCAGTAATACGTACCCAAATCAATCATTACTCCGCGCATTTTTAATTTATCCAAAGACTCTTCAATGTATCTTACTGTTCCGCCAAAACTAAATTGATCCGTCATCTTTCTGGAATATGAAATGGATATTCCAAGATCACTAAAACCAAAATATTCTCCGGTACCAAATGGTGCGTACTCAGTAGTTACTTTCATTTGATCCATAGAAAGTGAAGTTAATGAAACTCCAAATGCATTTGCATCATCCAGATGATAGACTGCGCCGATAAAATCATGATTGATATCTACAACCCATTGATTATGCGAAAACATAATTTGATTTTCAGAAAATTGTGTTAATCCTGCGGGATTCCAATACAAAGCAGAAACATCATTTGAAATTGCAACAAATGCATCTCCCATTGCAGTTGCTCTTCCGCCAACACCAATTTTTAAAAATTGAGCAGTAGATATACCAGCTCTTTGTCCGCCTAATACAGGAAATAACTGCGGTTTAATTTCTGAAAATGTTAGTACCACGAATAAAAATGTAATTAGATATTTCATATTAAAATCTTATACTCATTCCAAATTTTATATTTCTACGAGTTAAATATCTCGCTGGATTAAAGGGATAAGGCGAAATCGGTGCTTGTAAATCAGGATATCTCGGATCATTCCAGCTTGCAGGAACATCATCACCATACTCATATGCTCTTCCTGTTACCGGATTT
>DASVGS010000157.1:0-3618 GCA_036379435.1 Ignavibacteriaceae bacterium | reverse complement strand
GATCGATGTCTGGATTCGTCCGACTTTCCCGTTCTCGCTGGTTGTGAAATTGCATGCCCTTTAAATCTGGACTCTTCATTTTCTGCATCCGTACCACAGCAAAACTCACAAAAACACGCCCCCTTATTTCGGTCAACTTCCATGTAAAGTATAGCACACTATACTTTATATCCATAAAGTGTGTGCTCTGCGAGGCTATTGGCTCTGCCAACAAAACCCTGCATACTGATTACCAGTATGCACAAAACCTTTAAGACCTTTCTTTTTTTTACGAGAAAAAAGAAACAAAAAAACCTGACCTCTGCCACCTCAGCAAAAGGGGGATTTGCTCTCGTGGCTCGTTTAAAAAAGACAAGGGACAGGTCGTATTTTTCAAAACGCTGCGCTGAAAAATCTCCACCTTAAACCCTTGTCTTTTTTATTTTGTCCGTTATGTTTTTCGTACCGAAAGCCGTACTCAGCAAAATCAAAATTTGCTCGACTTTCGGTTTTCCAGGATAACGGACAAAACCACTTAAAATAACAAAAGACACGAGAATGATCTCTCGTATCTTTTGTATTCTTATTCAACAATCGCGCCCGATTGCAGTATAAATTTAACGGTCGTTCATCATGTTCTTATTTATCAGAGCTTGTGCTATAATTATTTTAAGTTTATAAGAAGGAGAATTAATATATGGGCATTTTTAGTATTTTTGTAATCAACACAGTTGATTATCAACCAAACAAAAAATAAGTGGTTATAATGAATCGTTGATAAGCAAAATTCATTATAACCGCATTAAAGAGGGTTATAATGAACAAAAAAAATATAAAAGACAGTCAAAACTTTATTACTTCGAAACGTAATGTAGATAAAATAATGACAAATATAAGCTTAAATGAACATGATAATATCTTTGAAATTGGCTCAGGAAAAGGGCATTTTACCCTTGAATTAGTACAAAGGTGTAATTTCGTAACTGCTATTGAAATAGACCATAAATTATGCAAGACTACAGAAAATAAACTTGTTAATCACGATAATTTTCAAGTTTTAAACAAGGATATATTGCAGTTTAAATTTCCTAAAAACCAATCCTATAAAATATTTGGTAATATACCTTACAACATAAGTACGGATATAATACGCAAAGTTGTTTTTGAAAGTATAGCTGATGAGAGTTATTTAATCGTGGAATACGGGTTTGCTAAAAGGTTATTGAATACAAAGCGCTCATTGGCGTTACTTTTAATGGCAGAAGTTGATATTTCTATATTAAGTATGGTTCCAAGAGAATATTTTCATCCTAAACCTAAAGTGAATAGCTCGCTTATCAGATTAAATAGAAAAAAATCAAGAATATCGTACAAAGATAAACAGAAGTATAATTATTTCGTTATGAAATGGGTTAACAAAGAATACAAGAAAATATTTACAAAGAATCAATTTAACAAATCCTTAAAACATGCGGGAATTGACGATTTAAACAATATTAGCTTTGAGCAATTCTTGTCTCTTTTCAATAGCTATAAATTATTTAATAAGTAAGTTAAGGGGTGCGTAAACTGCACCCCTTAACTTGTCTTGTTTTGCTTAAACAATCTTGGCCCTTTTGTTGAATTACTCTTTAATAAAATAATTTTTCCGTTCCCAATTCCACATTGCAATAATAGAAAAGCCATCTTCATCTGCTTTTTCTTCATCATCTGTATGTATTAAATCGCCATCTTCTGCGTCATCAAGATTTAATTCCTTATGAATTTCCTTTAATAAACCACCATATGAAATTAATCTTTTTCGATAAAGTCCTTCCTCCAAATCAGCTAAACGCTGCAAATTTCTTTCTTCGTCATCAGTCATAAAATCTGTATCTTTTACTGGATATTTTGCAGTTTCATCAATGGCTGATTTTATATCAGATTTATGTTTATTTTTTGGTCGAATCATTTGGACTTTAACGTTTGGATCATAATCTAATTTCATAGCTCTTTTCCAAAATTGAATCCATTGCTTTTGATTCACATAGTTTTCAGTGTTATAAAAATAAGTGCTTTCTACACAAACCAACACATGCATGTGTTGGTTATAAGAATTATCTATATTATTTACAGTTACTTCTGTCGCTCGCATAAAACCAACTAAGTTTTTATTAATTTTCTTATATTTCATCATACGATTAAAACCTTTTGACATATCCGATAAACTTTTATTTAATTCAGTACCATCATAAACATTTCTAACGGTCAACGTAAGGAAAAGCCAACGAACTGTTGGTTTTTGTTTGATAACTTCTGCAACAACCTTTTGTGACTGAATACCATGCTTCATTGCTCTCCTCCAGTTGCACATTGGACATAATCGAGATTTACAAAACCACACACGATATAACGTTTTTTCTCCCGTTTCATAACTCACTTTATATTCAAGTACCTCTGCACAATCTTTTACACGTTCAGCCTTTTTAAATTCAAGAATATGCAAGAGTTCAAAATAATCTACATTTGCCATTTTCTTTTCTCGCCAAGGTCTTATTTTTCCACTTTTTGTTTTGTCGATTAGTACACTTGATTTTTCATCTGAATTAATGCTATTATTATTGCACATAATTAATACAGAAACCCCCTATGTAAATTTGTTTTTGTGTGGTAACTTAAACAATAACATAGTGTATTTTTCTGTGCAAGGATTTTTAAAGGTTCATTAACCTTATAAAGCCAATCACACCAACACTTTAAACGCGATGTAAACTATAAAAATAAAAACTTGTTGTTTCTATATGTATCAAGATAAGAAAGAACAAGTTCAAAACCATCAAAAAAAGACACCTTTTCAGGTGCTTTTTTTATTTTATAAACTCATTCCCTGATCTCGACTTCGTTCTTTTTTTACCTCACGGTTATGAGTTAGTTCAAATTCGTTCTTTTTAGGTTCTAAATCGTGTTTTTCTTGGAATTGTGCTGTTTTATCCTTTACCTTGTCTACAAACCCCTTAAAAACGTTTTTAAAGGCTTTTAAGCCGTCTGTACGTTCCTTAAGGAATTCCTTAGTGCTTTCATAGATTAAACTCACATCACGCTTTAAATCGCTTATTTTAGACTTTAAAGACTTGTTTTCTTCAAGCAACTCATTATAATCATTTACATTTTCGTTAAATCGCTCTACAAGACCACTATATTTTTCTTTAACTTGCCCATGTTCTTTACTTAATTTTTTATATTCTCTCGCCATATCAGTACTCATGAGATTTCTAACATGCTGTTTTAACTTATCGTTATCTCTCGCAGCAGTCACTAAGTTTTTATAGTCACGCTCCGATATAACAACATTTTTAGTTGGTTTCTTTTCTGTTTTCATTATTTCTTTTCCTAAACCAAACATGGACTTTTCACCCGTTGGCACTTCAACATTTTTCATGTGTCGTTTCGCTGGTACTTCTAAATCTGATTTAACTTTATCGCTATAAGCAGTCCATTCATCTTTTTTAACTGCTAAGTTTTTTTCTAGAAAATCAATCTCTTTTTCCAAAGTTTGTTTTTTAAATTTAGCTGTCTCAATATGTTTACGGTCAGAGCCACGTTCACCACGCTTCAACTCAAAACCCTGTTTTTTCATATGCTCGGGGAATTTATCTTGTA
>DASVGS010000156.1:0-4884 GCA_036379435.1 Ignavibacteriaceae bacterium | reverse complement strand
AATTTTAATAAAAAACACACCACTTAAAAAATTATTTTGTTAAATGTAAGCATTCCAAATCTTATTATTTTATTTATAAATAATGTGAGTTAATTTTATTGTAATGTTGAACCCTTGCCCTGAAGTTAGCATGTAATAAACTTACTGAATTGATTTCTTAACTGCTTATATTAATTGCAATTACAGTAAATTAAATGTAACTAAAAATGATTAAAATTTGTGCTCAAAATGTGGCAGGATCCGCCTTTTGATTCATATCGATTCAGCTATTTAATTCCAATGATTGAAACAAGTTTCTCAATAATAACATTTATCGTTGTTTTTCATAACATTTTGGCTGGAAAAATCGATTGGCCTTGTATTTGTATGGAAGCGAAAAAATAGATTTAATAAACTAATATTGGAAAAATTAATGCACGCTGTACCACCTACATATTCTGGAACAAAAGTGGATTTTGAGGATTTTACAAGAGAGATTGTTAATAATATCCTAATTGAAAAAGTTAATTTTTCAAGAGCCACATTTAAAGAAGCTCAGGAATTTAAAGACAGATTAGTGTATGATATCTTAACAAATAATGAAAAGATTATTATAGATCTAAGCAGTTGTGAATATATTGATTCAACTTTTCTCGGTGCACTTGTTGTTGTGCTTAAAAAAATGGCTGAACGCGGCGGAGAAATAAAGTATGTAATACCACAACCTTCTGCGATATACTTATTTAAAATTACCGGCTTATATGGAGTTCTAAATCTTTACAGAAATAAAGAAGAAGCAATTGAAAGTTTTGTTTAGCAGCAATTAAATTAATTTCAAAATGGGTGAATAATGGAAATAATAGTTTTATCAATTATGTTTGTAGTGATTGTAGCATTTTGCTACTCATTATGGAAGTCTGCCATCAACGAAGAGAAAAAAGAAGCAAGTAATTTATTTCGATAATCAATCAAAAACATACCTCCTTAAAATTATGACCGCATTACATGCGGTCTTTCTATTTTAAATCAACTTTCACCTGTGCCAATTTGATTATCAAACTTTGAGAAACTACTGCTTTTAGTTATTTTTGCACCGCATCCGTAGCTCAGTTGGTAGAGCAGTAGACTCTTAATCTATTGGTCGGGGGTTCGAGTCCCCCCGGGTGTACTAATGTGAAAGTTTAACTGCATTTATGTAAAAATACCCTCTTATTTGGAGGGATTTTTACTTTTAAATTGATTTTTAAATTGCACAAAGTTTGTATGATTTATTAATATTTTATTATCGGAGAAGTTGAATTGAAAAGTATTTTATTAATAATAACCATGTTTATTTCTTTAATAAGCTCTCTTAATGCTCAGGATATTGAAGATACATTAATGATCTATGGTCGTAACAGATTTTATAAAACTCACCTTCCGTTAGGTTATAATTTTCAAAAACAATACCCGGTGGTTTTTGTTTTTCATGGCGGACTTGGAAATCCTGATTTAATAGAAAAACAAACCGGTTTTTCTAAAAAAGCAGATGAAGAGGGTTTTATTGCTGTTTATCCTTATGGCACTGGCTCTTTTGATAAAAAACTGCTTACTTGGAATACATGGGATTGCTGTGGTTATGCTGATAAAAAAAATATTAATGATGTTGATTTTATTGATGCACTTATTAAAGAAATAAAATCAAATTACAGTGTGGATGAAAAAAGAATTTATGCAACAGGTTTATCAAATGGCGGAATGATGTGTTACCTGCTTGCTTGCGAATTACCAGATAAATTTGCAGCCGTTGCGCCCGTAGCGGCAACTATGTTTGATACCGTTTCTTGTAATCCCAAAAGTGACGTTTCGCTTATTATCTTTAACAGCGCTGATGATCAGCATATCCCTTATAATGGAGGCATTGGAGATAAATCATTAGTAGAAGTTGAGAAACTACCCGTAGAAACGGTTGTTAACTTATGGAAAGATAAATACAACTGTTTTTTAATGAATAAATCGGAAAGCTCTTCATTTCAAAAAACCAGTTACAAAAACAATAAAGGAACTGAAATTGTATTTTATAAAATGTTAAGCGGAGGACATTCATGGCCTGGCGGTGAAAAGATAAGAAGGTTTGGTGATGCTCCCGTAAAAACCGTTTCTGCAACTGATTTGATCTGGGAATTTTTTAAGAATCTTTCTAAAAAATAATAGTTAAAGTTAGCTGCAAACACTTTTTTGTAATATAATAATGGCGATACCTGGATCGCCATTAAATTTTAATCACAATTACTAAATATTACTTTAAGAGAACCATTTTTTTAGTTTCAACAAGGCTTCCCGAACTTAACTTATATAAATATATTCCGCTTGAAAGATTTGATGGGGCGAATGTAATTGTATAACTTCCAACCGATTGGTTTTCATTTACTAAAGCAGCTACTTCTTCTCCAATAACATTAAAAACCTTTAGCGTTACTAAGCCCTCAACAGGTATTGAATATTTTATTATTGTCGAAGGATTAAATGGATTAGGATAATTTTGTTCCAGTCTAAAATTAAGCGGTGTATTTATTTCATTGCTAACTGCAGTAGCTCCCGGCCACTGAATATCCACAAAATTGGCATTATGAGTAAACTGAGATATAACATCTCCAGCGGAGGAATTGAAAGTCATTCTCCATGCATGATCAACGGGTGGTGCATTGTAGCTTCCGTTGCTGTTTAGATCCGCATAAAAATCTATATTGTAATCTTTGTTAAGATCAAATCCTGGAACATAAACAGTAAAGTTTGGAACCAAAACGGCAGGCAGAGAAACTCTTCCAGCCTCCTCCTGATTTTCAACTTTAACAATACGTAACTCAAATAATTGTCCTAAGTGCGGTGACATCGAATTAAAGTTAACCGTTAATAAATATTTCCACTGAATATCAGTAAAAGTTGTGTTGTGAGTAAAAGAAACATCGACATTACCTCCCGTGTAGTTGAAACCAACTTTCCATGCATGATCTGTTGGGGGAATGTCATATATTCCATTCCCATTGACATCTGCATAAAACTCAATACTATAATCACCTGGCTCTGTTAATCCAACAATCTGAATAGGAAATGAAGCTGAAGCAATAGCAGGAATTTTTAAACGTCCAATTTCTTTTTCAAGTGTACTGTTTTCAAGTTTTACCTCGAGCATTTGTCCGATATGCGGAGTCATTCCTTCAAAATTAATTGTCAGTACATTCTGCCATTTGATATCTGTAAAAGTTGTGTTATGTGTAAAAGCAAGGGTATCATTTCCCAATGCATTATTTAAATTCAACCTCCAGGCGTGATCTGTTGGCGGTGAATCATATCTTCCGTTAGCATTAACATCAGCAAAAAAATCAACAAAATAACTTCCTCCAACATCCACTGCCGGTAATGTTATATTGAAATTGGCAGAGGAAATTAATGCAACTGTTCTATCGGTTTCTTTTAACGTACTCTTATCTACAATTCGCAGATAAAGATTTTGATTTAAATGCGGCGACATATTTGAAAAGCTTAATGTAACATTTTCGTGCTGTGGCGCTGCATAAAGCATATTTGAAAGCACAAAGCTCATCACCAGCATCATCGGAATAATAAATCTTTTAATCATAACAACTCCTGTAAAATAAATTTAGTTAATTAATTATTTAATGCTCCCTGATCGATCCATTTTGCGATTCTATCTATAGTTGCCGAAGGTAGTGGTGTTCCATTTAACGGCATTTGCGGACTTACCTGACCTCTTAATATTTTTATTATCAGGCTATTTGCACTGTTGCCGGCTTCCACTCTTTTAAATTGTGGAAACAGAACACTTTGTACACCAACCAGGTTGTTATATGCAACATCGGGTTCAAGAATAAGATTGCCTTGATTTCCGGATGATGAATGACATTGGGCTCCCAAACAGTTGACGAAAACTTTTGCTTTTATCTCGCTAAATTTTGAAAGCGATGTGTTTGTTGAAGGCGCAGGGGCTGTTGTTTGGTCCTCTGAGCAGGATACGATTAAGCTCAACAATAACATCGTTAAAAGTATTTTGATTGGTTTTTGCGTTTTCATAATTAACTCCTTTTTGAAACCCGTTTAATTTTTTTAATAAAGCGATTCATCTGAACCGCTTTATTAATTAGTTTCTGCTATTGATATTATGTTATTTTAATAACATCATCTTTTTAACCTGAACCTGATTGTTACTTTCCAGCCTGTAGAAGTATAATCCTGAGCTTAATCCTGCAGCATTAAAAATTATATTGTGTGTGCCTTTGGAAAGATTATTATTGACAAGTGTTTTTACTTCTTCACCAACTGCATTAATTACTTTTAATGTAACCTGCTGATCTGCCTGTATTGTAAATGATATAACTGTAGATGGATTAAACGGATTTGGGAAGTTCTGTTCAAGTACAAAATTATTTACAATAACATTGTTGTTTTCCACCGATGTGGGTGATAAAACTTTTGATTGGATCTGTAAAGCAGTTTTATTTGATGCGGCATCCAACAATCCCCAGACAATTACCTGTTGTCCGTTAACCAATTGATTGGCACTTATTACATTATAGTTGTTATCAATTATTATAGTTTGATCGTTAATTGAATACGTACCATTGGGAAGCTGGATTAAAGAATTATTAACAATTCCCGTAAATCCATTTACCTTTGAAAAATTTATTCCGTCTTCAATTTTTATTCTAAGTGCAAGTAATGAGCTATCTGCATTTTTAATCATTTTAACTTCAACAAATTGGTTTGTTGATAAATCTGTAAAGCTGATTGGCTGATTAGCGTGATTAATAAAAATTGTGCTTGAATTAACTAATATTGTAAATCCGTTTAGCTCGATATTATCGGTATTTATTGCAGTTATTCTTCCGAATATTTCTATATCCTCGT
>DASVGS010000155.1:0-4119 GCA_036379435.1 Ignavibacteriaceae bacterium | reverse complement strand
GCAGTGTATCTATCTAAACATTACAAAAATTATATTGCTTCAGATATTTCACAAAACATGCTTAAGAGTACAAATATTAAACTGTCTAAAGTCTGTTGTGATATGACTGCTATACCGATATCCAGATTATTTGATTTGATTATTATTTCCTTCGATAGCGTAAACTATTTGTTAAGCAAGAAAAAATTATTGCTTTTATTTAAAGAAGTAAAAAATCATCTTACTGAAAATGGTATATTTACTTTTGATGCTGCACTTGAGAGTAATAGTTATAAACATCAAAAAACTGCATCAAAGCTCGGAAGAACTAATGGATTTATCTATAATAGAGAAAGTGTTTTTTCCCCGGTTAGTAAAATCCACAAAAATATTTTTAGGATTGAATATCCCAATGGAGAGATTTTTACAGAAATTCATAGGCAAAAAATTTATTCTTATAATAATTATTTTGAGATAGCAGAAAAATCTGGACTATATGTAGTGAATTGTTATAAAGCATTTTCTCATCAGAAAGGAAAAGCTACATCAGATCGGGTTCAATTTATAATGAAGAGGAAGGTGTAATGCTCTCTATTCAGAATATTAGTTTTAATTATGAAAATCAAAAATTATTTGATGAAGCCAATCTGGAATTAGGAGCAGGCGAATTTGCTTTTCTGATCGGCAAAAGCGGATCGGGAAAGACAACTCTTCTTCAAATGATTTACATGAACATACTTCCTCAAAGTGGTACTGTTACAGTCGGTAATTTCAATTCAAAATTAATTAAGAAAAGTGAACTGCCTCAGCTTAGAAGAAAAATTGGAATTGTATTTCAGGATTTTAAATTGCTGACAGATAGAAATGTTTTTGAAAATTTATCGTTTGTACTTGAAGTTACTGCAACACCTAAAAAAGAGATAAAGAAAAAAGTAAATGATGCTTTAAATGAGGTTGGTTTATCTCATAAAAGATTAAATTATCCGGATAAACTTTCCGGCGGAGAAAAGCAGCGAGTTGCTATTGCAAGAGCAATTTTAAATGAACCATTAATTATTCTTGCAGATGAACCTACAGGTAATCTTGATCCTGAAACTTCTAATGAAATACTGGATTTACTTCAAAAGATTAATAAGCGGGGAACAGCAGTTTTATTTGCTACTCATAATTATGATATGGTGAGAAAAGGAAATACAAGAATATTTAAAATTGAATCCGGAAAAATTCTTAAGGGATTTTTAAAGCAAAAAGATCAATCTTAAATCGTTTTTACTTTTAAAGATTCAACAATTTTTTTATTTACATTTTCGATAGTATCAAATCCATTAACTTCTATAACTCTTCCTTTATTCTTATAATAATCAAGCACAGGTAACGTTGAAGAATTAAATATATCCAACCTGTTTTTTATTACTTCTTCTTTATCATCGTTACGCAAATAAAAACTATTTTTAGCACCACAATTAGGACAAGTATCCATCCCTTCGATTTCCTGCAGGATAAAAATATGTCCGCATTCTTTACAAGCACGCCGATTATTAAGACGCTTTATTATTTCTTTCTCATCTGCGGTAATATTTATAAGAATAGAATTATTAATTCCAATCTGATCAAACACTTTATCCAAAGCTTCAGCCTGAATGGTTGTTCTTGGAAAACCATCAAGAATAAATCCCTTTTTACATTCATCAGAAGTCAGAACTTCCTTAATTAATTCGATCATTAAATCATCCGGTACAAGCTCACCCCTTGCCATTATTTCTCCGGCCTTTTTACCAAGCTCGGTCTGATCTTTTACAGCTTTACGTAAAATATCACCAGTGGAAATATGAGGGATGTTTAAATTTTTGGAAATAATTTTTGCCTGGGTGCCCTTGCCAACTCCCGGCGAACCGAAAAGAATTAATCTCATAAAATCTTCATTTTTTTATTGCAAATTAGAAGTAATTAGATTCTTAAACAAGAAATTATCTTTTGATGAAATTATTTTTTTGATTTAATACGTTTTTTTGTAAAGAATGATTTTAAAAGTTCTTCACTTTCTTTTGCAAGTATACCTGAAAACACTTTTATAGTGTGATTGGTCCTGGAATTTTCCGCCAAATTATGAAGACTACCACAAGCACCAAATTTTGGATCGTTTGCGCCATAATATAAATTATCAATTCTTGATGACAACAATGCACCTGTACACATTATGCACGGTTCTAAAGTAACATAGATTGAACATTCATTAAGTCGCCAGTTTTTAAGATGATTAGATGCCGAGGTAAGAGCGATCATTTCAGCGTGAGCTGTTGCGTCATTCAACTTTTCAACTTGATTAAATCCACGTCCGATGATTTTATTTTTATATACAACAACCGCACCCACAGGTACTTCATCTTCTTCAAACGCATGTTCAGCTTCCTGCAAAGCAGCATACATAAAACGGTAAATATCCTCAGAAAATAACATCGTTAAAATTTGATTTTTACAGGTTTAATTGATCAAAAACAAAAATGTACAATCAAGTTTATAATCTTAATTGTACATTGTACATTCTAAATTCTACATTAAAAAGAGTACACCCGGAAGGATTCGAACCCTCAACCCTTTGATCCGAAGTCAAATGCTCTATCCAGTTGAGCTACGGGTGCATATATTAAACAAAAATTTCTTGAACAAATATAATGTTTTGTCGGAAAGAAAGCATATCAATTGTGCAATCAATATCCAGCATTAACTGTATCTTGATTGCCAACAAAAATTAGTCGATATTCGCTTCCGAAAAAAATATATTAAGTGAAAAATAGCTGATGCAAAAAATACGTGAAAAAATAAATTCAATTGATGATCAAATGCTTAAGCTTCTTGCAGAAAGAAGGGAATTAAGTGTTGAAATTATTAAGTTAAAAAATGAAGATAAAACTTCAATCCGCGATAGAGAGAGAGAAAAAATATTATTAACCAGATTGATTGAAGCAGGCAGGGAATATGGATTGGATACACATTATGTATCAAAAATATTTCAGGAAATAATAAGTGATTCAATCAGGATACAAAATAGATTTGTACTTGATTCGTCAAACTCATCTAATAAGTCTGATATACTTAAGGTTGCTATACAGGGTATTGAAGGCTCTTACAGTTATCTTGCTACCAACCAGTTTTTTAGTGATTCGGGTAAAGAAATATTTTTTAAAAAGTTTAATACTTTTGATGAAGTAGTAGAATCAGTTGAAGACTCCACATGTGATTATGCAATTCTTCCAATCGAAAATACAACAAGCGGAAGTATAAACGATGTGTATGATGCTTTAACAAGCAGTAATCTTCACATTATTGGTGAAGAAATATTTCCTGTAAAGCATTGTTTGCTCACATTAGAAGATGTTCCAATCAATAGCATTAAAAAGGTATTTACCCATTATCAGGCGGCAAGACAATGCAGTAAGTTTTTAAAATCAATACCTAATGCAGAAGTTGAACTTTTATCTGATACCGCCAAATCTGTTGAATTTATAAAAGAGAAGGGTGATAAAACTTTTGCAGCAATTGCAAGCAGAGAATCTGCTGAAGTTTTTGGAGTAGTTGTTTTAAGACAGGATATAGCTAATCAGCAGGGAAATTTTACACGCTTTTTAGTTTGCTCACGAGATCCAATCAGCGTTGATGAACGCATTCCGGCAAAAACATCTCTGATATTAGCTACATCTCATAAACCAGGATCATTGGTTGAAACATTATCTGTTTTTAGAGATCATAATATAAATATGACAAAACTTGAGTCGCGTCCAATTATAGGAAATCCCTGGGAAGAAATGTTTTATCTTGATTTTCAGGGCAACATTCAAAATCAAAAAGTAAAACAATTATTGGATGAAGTTGGTAAGCATACACGTTATCTAAAGGTGCTCGGCTGCTATCCGGCTAAAGATGTCGAAAAAACAAAAGTTGAAAGGTTAACCTCCGATCAACATCAGATAAAAGAATCAATTATAGCTCCGCAAATAATTACTAAGAAAAAATCAGATTCAAAAGTTACGTACAAGCTTGCAAGCAGAGAATATAAAAGTGAAGATACAATAATCTCTGTTGGAGATGTAAAAATTGGAGGCGGCAGTTTTATAATAATTGCGGGGCCATGTTCTGTCGAAT
>DASVGS010000154.1:0-9014 GCA_036379435.1 Ignavibacteriaceae bacterium | reverse complement strand
GTAAAGTAATTATCATCTATATCTGTTGGACCGTTGATTTTTTTGACAGCACGTAAGTCATCAAAATAAATTACACCGGAAATTACACTTTCTGATGTTTTGGTTAACTGATAACTATCAATTCTGAAATACTGACCTGTTAGAAATCCATCACCTATCCAAATACCAATACTGTTCGGATCGTTAAGTTTCCATTCAACTAATTTCCAACCGTGCCAATTAACTGTTATCCATTTAGAAACTTCGTGATCACCCCAAGCGCTACCTGTGTATTCTTTTATGCAAAATCTAAATCGAGTGTTGCTTCCATCACCATAAACGTAGCTTTGTAAAACATAACTGGTGTCAAAGTAAATAGATTGCGGGACTCCGCCGCTTAAATATTCACGTATCAAAAAATTACTTGCGTTTTCATCCCACAAATAAGTAAGCTTTGCAGATTTTTTAGGATTGGTTGCCGGTAAATAAATCTGATTTGTAAATTCAAAATGAGTACCGGATACCAGAATGCCTGAAGTGGAACCGCTGTAATCAGGTTGTTTCCAATCACCGGGCAATGTAAAATTATCAATCATCTTAATCTCATTATATGATAATTCCGATGTGGAAAAATTAATTTGTATATCTGTACCGCTAATGTTTCCTAAAGTATCCGCAATGTTACCACTAACCGTTACAGTGTAATCTGTAACGCGATTAAACAAATTTAACGGTTGAATGCAAATTATACTTTGCCCTGCTTCCGAAATTGAATGCTGATAATTAAAATTAACCGGTGATGCTCCATCAGTAAGATTAATATCATCTAAAGACAATGTTTGCGGATCAATTTTTTCATCAAAAACTATTGTTAGGATTGAGCCAACATCTATGCTTGTATCATTGTTTGATGGATAGCTGTATAATAATTGAGGTCCGACTAAATCTTCTTCATTTGTCTGAAAATTAAGGACAAAAGGATCGCCTTCAATTCCATCACCATCACCATCAATCATTCTTCCATTAATATCTGTTACTGTTGAATCTATAATTAATGTGTAATCTGTTTGATACTGAAAACCTTCTGCTAAAATTGAAAGCATTTTATGATTTTCATCCCATACCAAATTGTTTATCTGAACAAAAGGTGTAATTGTTATCGCATCAGCAAAAGAATTTACATCCATTGTTTTGGAAAATTCTATTCTGATATTATTGGATATATTCAGAATTCCATTTTCGGAAGGATAAGTTGAGACCACTACAGGAGCAAATGATGGTATTAAATCTGTAATTACTGAATTTGAAATTTCAGACTCATTCCAATATCTGTTTAGTGCGGTTGCAAAGTAAGTGTACCTTCCATTAAAATTCTGCAACCCTGTATAGCTATCAATAAAGCTGTATTGATTATTACCAAAATGTACATTAATAATTTCATCTGTATCTGTATTAAGAATATTATCTTCCGATCTGTATAATGCAAACCATGTATTATCAGTAATAGATGGATCCGGACTTACAAAAATTTCGTATTGAAGGGAATCAATTTTACTTAACGCAATTACAGGTGCCGCAGTTGCTGATACAAAATTTATATCTCTTACTTTAACTTTTTTATTAAAAAATGATGTACCGGCTTCTTCCCAATAATCATATCCATTCCAGCTTCCATAACTAAAAAACTGAAAACCATCAACCCATGCTTTATCCCGCATGCGATTTACAATGCCGACATGATTTGACCATACATTATTCTCATCTAATCTGTAAGATCCGGGACCGCAGCTATATAGTCTGCCTGCCTGAATACCCTGTTGAATATTTGGTTCCCAATCTGCAGTAATAGCATTAAACAGATCATTACCTGTAAGCCAGTGGTAATGCATCGGAGTTAATTGATCAACGTAACCTTGATTGAACCATAATGCTGCATCCTGATAAACAACATAGTAGCCATTCCAGCCTGAAGTACCGCCCGATTTGTAATTACCTAAAGCGGCAGGTGATAAACGAACCCAAGGTTTAACTGTTTGAATTGAATCATGCAAACATCTAACAAACTCAGTAACAGACCATCGCCACCAATCTTCCCACGTATTAAATCCTTCTGGTACTCCTGCACTATATGGATGTTCAATATCGTATAAAAATCTATTTGTGCTTTCAGGTGAAGTTAGTTTATTAATTGTCTTATCTGAAAATATTCCATCCGGTTTTGTCTCTTGTTCAATTTGAGAAGAAGGATTTAGCATATCATCAGTATCATATTCATTCCATCTTACGTAATCAAGATGCAAGCCATCAATATCATAATTTCTAACGATCTCCATAGCAACATTAATTGTATAATCTCTAACCGCCTGCATTCCCGGTGATGCAGCTTTGTATGAAGTCATCGGATTTCCATTTTGGTCCCTGCAGATCCATTCGGGATGTTCCACCGGAATTGTACCAGGTTGTGAAGAGGAAACACTGAAAGTATTAAACCAGGCATGAAATTCCAGACCTCTTTTATGAGCTTCTTCAATTGCGTATTCAAGTGGATCAAATCCTGGATAAGTATAACCTGCATAATATCCCCATGGTTCATAAGATGATTGATAGTACGCTGTTCCACTTTGTCTGATCTGAAAGAGTACGGAAGTCATATTCGCTTTTTTATGATTATCCAATATTTCCCTGATTCTTGCTTTATTAACTTCAACGGTGCTGCCTGAATTAATATATTCCCACGTTATAACCCAGGTTGCTCTGAACTCCTGATTATCATGTTGCGGATAAATACTGGTGATCAATAGTAAAGATAGAATTGTTAAAAGTAGTTTAATTCTTGTAAGATAATTCATCATAATTTTTCCTTATTATATTTTAAAAGTAATAAAAAATCATGATAACCCCGGGCATTTATTGATAAGACACAAGTATAATTTTGGCGCTAAAATTTATAAAGATATTTGTAATTATTTTATTAAGAAGGTACAGATATTCTTTTAATAAATATTTTACAAAATATTTACAATGGAAGCAGTATACAGAGATATGAATTGATCTTTTTTTGACTTTGAATCGTTATCCGGTAATATGCAAAAAAGCTCTGATGTTTATCAGAGCTTTTTTAATTATAGAGCAAAGTTTTGTAGTCTTATTGAATTATAAACCTGTTGGTATATCGATATTATCTGTTTGTCTTGATGATCGTTTGAAGTTATTAAAATTATAACTAAACATAAGAGTAAACACAGGCGATTCAGGTTTTATTAAAGCTGATGCATCAAAATTAGAACCATTTGTATTAATCTTCATATCGGATGCTCTGAATAAATTTCTGGCCTGCAGTGTAAGCGACATCGTCTTTTCAAAAAAATCCTGTTTTAGCGAAGCACTAATCATCATAAATGGATCTGATTCTGATTGTGCATCAATAAACTTCATATAATTGCCTGATAGCTGTAATCTTGTATCTGCAGAAAAATTAACTGTTGTATTTAATCTGGCCGACCAATTAAAGAAATCTTTTTTTACACTTAATCCATCAACTAAACCATCTAGCTGAGTTTGAAATATATTTACTGAAGGATCAAGTTTTATTATTTCAAACAAAGAAAAACTTGATGATAGTTCAGCACCATAAACATCTGAATTACCATAGTTATTAAAAATAATATTCAGTTTTCCGGTTGTATCAACTGAGAATGTTTGTGTAAAAGAGTCTTTTGATTTTCTGTAATATGTTTGAGCAGAAACAAAAACACTTCCGTACATCTTTTGATAATTTAATTCCAAGGCATCAATGTACTCTGGCTTTAACTTTGGGTTACCTGCAATTGTTATATTCGGATCAGAATAAAATGGAAATGGGTTAAGTAAATTTTCATTTGGTCTGTTTATTCTTCTACTGTAACTAAGCTGTATTTGATGATCATCAATTTTTCTGGAAATATTTACAGACGGGAAATAATCCATCTTTTGATATTTGTATGATTCCTCAAGAGTCTTCTGATCAAGAGACCGATCCATATACTCACCTCTTAATCCGATCATATAATTAAATCCTGCAACTTCAGAATTGAATGAAGCAAATCCTGAATAAACATTACTGCGCAGGTTAAATGAATTTGTAAGTCTTTCATCCAACATATATTCCTGTAAATCCCTATCAAATATTTTATTCACAAGATCAAATTTTCTGTAATTAAGATTTGTTTGTACACCTGTTTCAAAATTAGCGGATTCTGAAAATTTTTGTTTGAAATTTAGTTTTGCTCTACCTTCATTTCGCTTACTATTGTTTACAAAAATTGTACTGTTTAATAGTTCATCTAAAGGATTATAGTTTTGATCAGCTTTGTATTCAAATGTCATTTGTTCATTCGGCACATCAACATAACTTTGCGTTATTTCCAAATTCAAATCGTTAACATCCGGATTGATTTTATATTGATATGTAAAAGATGAATTGACAAATTTTACGGGAACATCCATTTTATTTTTAATAGATGAGAAGTTCTGATTATCTGATTGAAGATTTGACACTTTTGAATATAATGAATTGTACATATCCACAGCACCAATACTAAAATTTAATCCCAGTGAGTTTTGGGTGTCGATTGTATAATCAGCTCCGCCTCTAAAAGAATATTGTTTTCTCTTATTACGAATATTAACAAGAGTGCTGTTGAATACTGATTGATTATCAAAGATTGAATTTCTACTAATATTCTGATCGTTCATAAAAATATTATCACGATAATCAAAACCACTTGTAAGATTTAAACCGTTAACATTATAATTAACTGAAAAATCCGCATTATACTTATCACCTGTTCCGCTATTTAAATTAAGTATACCGCTTAATGAATATTCTTTTTGAACTTTAAGATTGATATTTATTATTCCTGCGGATCCTTCTGCATCATACCTGGAAGATGGATTGGTTATCAATTCAATATTCTCAATGCTATTTGCAGATATCTGTTTTAGTGCATCAGAACCTTGTAACGGATAAGGCTTACCATTAACAAGCACATTAAAATTTGAACTGCCTCTTAAATACACAGTACCATCCGGATCGACTCTCACCGATGGTTGATTTTGCAGCACGTCTAAAGCTGTACCACCCTGCACATTAAGATTTTGAGCAACATTAATCACCTTTTTATCAAGATGAAGTTCTTCACTTACTTTTTCACCAACAACCTGCGTTTCTGAAAGCTCGTAAGCGGTTTTGATAATTTTATATTTCCTAAATCAAGTTGCTGTTTATTTTTAGTTAATTGAATATCCGAAATGTATTTAGTGTTGTATCCAACAAAACTTATTTTCAAATAATAATCACCGTCTGTTAAATTGTTTAAAACAAATTCTCCATCCACTCCCGATGAAGCGCCTGTTATAAATGTCGAATCCGAATTATTGTGCAATGTTATATTTGCATAAGGAAGCAAAGATGATGAAACAGAATCAACAACTACACCTTTAATTATTTTACCGGCAGGTGGAGTTGTGTGTTGTGCGTTAGTCAAAACACTTAATACTATAACAATAATGGATAAATATTTTATCATAATTTGCTCCTTTTTATTCTATAATTTACTGGCGCTAAAATATTTCAGATAAAATATTCCTTGAAACGGATTGTTGTGAACGGTTGAATTATTGAAATAAGCGGATTAATAAGGAAATGTTTTTTTGCTCAGAACATCAATTCAAATTTCAGTTGCAGCTCAAAATTCCTTTAGGAGTGTTTAATCATTTAATAAATCTTTACAAATATTCGACAATGAATATCATTTTATTAATTCTTTATTCTGTTCATCTACCAGAACAATGCGGGGTTTAAAATTTGTTATTTCCTTTTCATCGATCTGTGAATAACAAGCTATTATAATCAAATCGTTTTTTTGTACCAGCCTTGCGGCAGCTCCATTTAATGAGATTTCACCATCTTTCCCATTAATCACATAAGTAGAAAATCTGGCACCGGTATTAATATTGTATATCTCAACTTTTTCAAATTCATTTAAACTTGCAGCCTTCATCAAATTTGTATCAATGGCAATGCTTCCCTCATAATCAAGATCTGATCCGGTAACTTTTGCTCTGTGAATTTTAGATTTTAAAACTGTTAATATCATATCATTTACCTTTAATTTGATTCATCTTTAAAGAATAATAAATTCCTTTTAGCACTAATTCTGGAATAACAAAATCAAACAATCCTGAATCACTAAACATATTTGCAAAACCACCGGTACCTATAACCAATGGTTTCTCTCCACCAAAAGCTTCATTTGAAATTCGTTTAATTAATTCTTTAACAATGCCAAGGTTTCCAAAATATAATCCTGCTTGTATGCTTCCTTTAGTTGTTTTGCCTATCACATTCTCAGGAATTTCAATTTCAACAGAAGGAAGCTTTGCAGTTTTACTTTCAAGAACCTCCATAGATATTTTTATACCGGGTACAATGGCACCGCCTAAATATTCTTTGTCTTGTGAGATAACATCAAATGTTGTTGCAGTACCAAAATCAATAGCAATAATATTTTTACCGGGATACATTTGTATTGACGCAACAGAGTTTGCAATCCTATCGCTTCCAACTTCCTGCGGATTTGCATATTTAATCTTTAATCCGGTTTTTACTCCCGCTTGAAGAATAAACGGATCAATTCCAAAATATTTTATACAACCGTTTTTTATTGAATAGATTAAATCAGGAACGACTGAACACAATGCAATTGCAGAAATTTTTTCCGGCTCAATTTTATTTTCTTTTAATACTGATCGAAGAAAAATTCCAACTTCATCAGACGAATTTGCATAACGTGATGATTTACGAAACTGCAGAACCAGTTTTTCTTCATTAAACACGCCGCCATATATTTGCGTGTTACCAATGTCTAAACACAGTATCATTTTTTCTCCAGATTTTTATTAATGATTTGCTCAATCGATTCTGATAACTGAATTGAATTATCCGCTTTATTTAACATCCCACTTTTATCAAATAGATAAAAATTAGTTTGATGATCATCTGATTTTCTATCCTGCAAATGATTAAGAATTACAAAATCGCAATTTGAATGCTTGAATAGTGAATTGACTTTTTCAATTGATTTATTAAAATCATTTTCTGCTGAAAACTTAAATGCAAACAAAAGCAGCTTATTATTTTTTGAAACGGTTTTAATCTTATCTACAATTTTTGTTGTCGGTTTTAAAGTTAATGATAAATTTTTATTGCTGCTTTCAATTTTAATTTTATCATTGGATTTTAACTTTTTATCTTTCTTATAAATTCCATCAATTGTAAAGTCGCTTACAGCAGCTAAATGAATTACAAAATCAAAGCGTCTGTTTTTTAATAAATCCTCAACTAAAATGTCTAAACTTTTGTGGTCAGTAAATTGAATGAGCTCAGAATTTAATTTTGGTAAAACAGAATTTTGTCCGTAAAGAAAAGTAACATTGTAGTTTTTTGATGCGAAGTAATCCGAAATACTTGCCGCTGTTTTACCCGTACTTATATTCGATATAAATCTAACACCATCAATACTTTCCCTTGTCGCTCCGCTAGTAATTAATATCGATGCTTTTGATACTTTATTTTCTTTATTTGTACTTAATAGCTCCGATATTTTATCATAAATTAAATCCGGATTTATCAATTTACCTTCTCCAACATCACCGCAAGCCAGGTACCCGGATTCAGTCGGCATTATTATTATTCCCCATTCTTTCAGTCTCTGCAAAGATTGTTGTGTTGTAGGATGATTAAACATGGCTGTATTCATTGCAGGCGCAACAATGTAAGGTTTGCTAAAATCGTTTGCTAAAAAAAGTGAAGTTGCCAGGTTATCGGCAATTCCATTAGCCATTTTATTTATTGTATTTGCGCTTGCGGGACAAAGCAAGATTAAATCTGCCCACTTAACAAGATTGATATGGCTCATCATCTTTCCGGACTCATACTGATCGATCAAAACTGGTTTACCGGTTAATCCTTCCAGCGTTGCACTTCCGATAAACTCCAGAGCGGATGCTGTAGCTACTGTTTGAACTTCAAAATTATTTTGCACTAATTTTGAAATCAGATAAGCGCTTTTATAAGCAGCTATTGATCCGGTTAATTTAAATAGAATTTTAAATTTTGACATTATCAATCAACCTCACATTTCCAATATAAACAGCACCGAATCTTCTGTTACCGATTTGTTCAACGTATTCGACTTTAAAGCCTTTGCTGTTTAATAAAGATTTTATTTTTTCATCAGATAATTTTGATTTTAAAATTTTAGGAAAGTCAGCTGCTTTATCCAGTTCATTTTTACTCAACCTCATATTTCTGGAACTTAATGCAAGACCATTACTCGCTCTTACTGTTGGAACTGAAATTATCTTTGCATCAATAAAAAAAGCTTCAGCCATACCTTTAATCAGCTTAAACTGTTGAAAATCCTTTTCACCAAAATATGCTTTATCAGGTTTTACAAGATTTAATAATTTTAAAACAACTGTCAGCACACCATCAAAATGTCCGGGTCTAAATTGTCCGCACAATGTTTTACTAAAATTTGTTTCGATAACTTTATAGTCATAGAAGTCAGGGTACATTTCCTTGTTGCCCGGATGAAGTAAAAAATCAACTTTAAGATTTTTAAGAATTTCATAATCGGCATCAAATGTTACCGGATATTTTTTTAAATCCTCAGGATTATTGAATTGCGTAGGATTAACAAAGATAGACACTACTGTTATATCATTTTCTTTCAAGGATTTTTTTATCAAAGCAATATGCCCTTTATGCAGTGCCCCCATTGTGGGTACTAATCCAAAAGTTTTATTTGCATAAAGTTTTCTATTTCTAATCTTCTTCCATTCAGAAAGACTTTCGATTACTTTTATCATTAATAACTTTCCATTTCGTTTGGATAATTTTTGTTTTTTACATCATTGTTATAATTATTCAGTGCTTTCTTAATCAATTCAAATCCATCCAAATATTTTCTTAAAAATCTTGGATTAAAATT
>DASVGS010000153.1:0-12869 GCA_036379435.1 Ignavibacteriaceae bacterium | reverse complement strand
TATTTTACCTTTAATAATAAAATTGAGAAAAATTTTTATGTATCCCGTGATTCCATAAATCCTTCATTCAACATAACTTTTGATGGAAAGGAAATTATTAATGGGGACATCATTTCTTCAGAACCAGAAGTTGTAATTACTCTTGAGGATAATAGTCCCTTACCTCTGGATAGTACATATTTTACAATTGTTCACACAGAAAACAATGTTCCAAAAGTATTAAATGTACCCGGACCAGATATCACATACGATTACACTCCTTATCCAAATTCTCGTGCAGTTATAACATGGAAACCAAAACTTGCGGATGGCAGACATGTTTTGGAAGTGTTAGCCAAAGATGCTTCCGGAAACTTTTTTGATTCAACATCCTCTCGTTCTGTTTTTAATGTTTATAATAATCCCGATTTGTTACAGGTTTATAATTATCCTAATCCATTTTCAGACAATACTTATTTTACATTTGAATTAAGGGGTGTAATTCCACCAGAAGAATTCAAAATAAAGATTTTTACTGTGGCAGGAAGATTGATTAAGGAAATGAGCATTCCTCCGGCTGCCTTACAGATTGGATTTAATAAAATTCTTTGGGATGGCAGAGATCAGGATGGTGATGAAGTTGCTAACGGATTATATTTCTATAAAATATTATCCAAACACGGCGATGAAGTAAAAACTGTTACACAAAAACTTGCAAAAGTAAAATAACTGTTTTAATAGTCATCATAAATTATAAATTAATTGGAGTTTAATTAATGTGTGGTATTGTTGGATATATCGGTGAAAAGAATTGTGTTCCAATTCTGGTTAACGGCTTAAAAAGACTTGAATACAGGGGATACGATTCTGCCGGCATTGGTATAATTGATAATAACCAATCAATAGTGGTAAAAAATAAAGGTAAAGTTGCTTCGCTTGAAGAGAAATTGGAAGAACTTAAACTTTATTCAAATATAGGTATTGGTCATACACGCTGGGCAACACATGGCATACCTAACGAATTAAACGCACATCCGCATTCAAATCAGGATAACACAATTTTCCTTATACACAATGGCATTATCGAAAACTACCAGGTGCTAAAAAAAGGGTTATTAAATTTTGGATATAAATTCAAGAGTGAAACAGATACAGAGGTATTAGTTCATTTAATAGATAATTTTATTAAAAAAGGTTATGATCTTACAAAATCTGTACAACTTGCTTTAAGTGAAGTTGAAGGAACTTATGGTTTGGCTATAGTGTACAGTAAGGAACCTGATAAAATAATTGCAGCCAGAAAAGGTTCGCCTTTAGTAGTTGGAATTGGTGATAATGAAAATTTTATTGCATCCGATGTTTCTGCAATTATCGCGCATACTAAACAAGTTATTTATCTTGAAGACGGTGAGATTGCTATAATTAAAAAGGATAGCTTTAATGCTACAACAGTTTATGATGATGAAATAGAAAAAGAGATTCATGAAATAACTATGACTCTTGATGAAATTGATAGAGGTGGGTATCCACATTTTATGTTAAAGGAAATTATGGAACAGCCTGAATCTCTAAGAAATTCCTTAAGAGGCAGGATAATTGAGGAAGAAGGAAGTTCTGTACTTGGAGGTTTAACCGATGTTGTCAATCAATTAGTAAATTCAAAACGTATTATCATAACTGCTTGCGGAACATCCTGGCATGCCGGGCTTGTTGGTGAGTATATGTTCGAGCAGTTTTGCAGAATACCCACTGAAGTTGAATATGCATCTGAGTTCAGGTATAGAAATCCCATAATAGAAAAAGATGATGCGATATTTTTTATCTCTCAAAGCGGAGAAACTGCTGATACGCTTGCAGCACTTAAAGAAGCAAAGATGAAAGGCGCTCTTGTTCTGGGAATTTGTAATGCTGTTGGAAGTTCAATTGCAAGAGAAACAAATGCAGGAGTTTATACACACGCAGGACCTGAAATTGGGGTAGCCTCCACTAAAGCGTTTACATCCCAATTAACAGTACTTGCGTTAATCACACTTCTTATTGCGAGAAGAAAAAGTTTGAGTCGTGTTGATGGAAAACAGATAGCCGATGAGTTACGATTATTACCAAAAAAGATTGAAGCAATTTTAGCACTAAACAGTTTGATAGAAGAAATTGCAGAAGAATTTAAAGATTCCACAAATTTCTTATATCTTGGTCGTGGATATAACTTTCCGGTTGCATTGGAAGGGGCATTAAAACTTAAAGAAATATCTTACATACATGCAGAAGGATATCCTGCTGCTGAGATGAAACACGGGCCTATTGCATTGATTGATGAAAATATGCCTGTGGATTTTATAGCTCCAAAAGATTCCACTTATGAAAAAATAATCAGCAACATACAGGAAGTAAAGGCAAGGGGCGGAAGAACAATAGCAATTGCAAGTGAAGATGATAATGATATTGACCAGCTTGTAGATTACTCAATTAAAATTCCCAATACAATAAGAATGCTAACTCCAATTCTAACAGTAATTCCATTACAATTGTTAGCCTACCATATTGCAGTTAAAAAAGGATTAAATGTTGATCAACCACGGAATCTGGCAAAAAGCGTAACTGTTGAATAGTAAAATTTAATTTCTTAAATGTTTGTGATTTTATAGAAAATCCATATTTTTACACTCCAAATTTTTAAGGGCAGGTAGCTCAGTCGGTAGAGCAAAGGACTGAAAATCCTTGTGTCGGCGGTTCAATTCCGTCCCTGCCCACGTCTCCAAACCCGCTAACCGAAGCGGGTTTTTTATTTTGTCCCGATTTTCTCATAACAGTCAACGATCAGTCTTTATTTTAACTTTCAATCTATAACCCGAAATCTATCTTAGCCATCGTATCAAACTTTCAGTTAAAATTAACTAATCACTTATTGTTTATTAATTTTTGTTATTGCTTATATTTGATATAAAATTATTACCGGTCATTCATATGAAGATATTTTTTACTTTGTTCTTTTTTTCATACTCGCTGCTTTTAAGTCAAATTGACTTAAACGATAATATAAGACCCATTCGTGACAGTATTGGATTTTGCTGGAGTGCAAGTGAAATGGATCTTTTTATTGACTTTTTAAGTAAACAAAATCCACAATTTGAGGATGATTCAAAAAATATTTTTGCTGCCATCTCCGTACACGATGATTATCTTTATGCAGGTAATGTTTATTATCCGCTGTACAAAAATATTAGGGCTAAAGAAGTTGTAATTTTTGGTGTAACGCACGGAACAGTTACAAAGCAGATGGGGCCGCAATCAAATGTTGTTATATTAGATAGTTTCCAGAGATGGCGCGGACCTTATAAAGAGGTTGAAATATCACCTTTACGGGAATTTATAAAATCAAATCTTCCACAAGAATATTTTACTGTAAGTAATCAGGCACATGCAATCGAACATTCAATTGAAGCAGTAATTCCATTTTTGCAGTACTACAACAGAAACATAAAAATCACTCCAATTATGGTCACTCGAATGCCATTAGAAAGGATGGAGGAATTATCGACCCGACTTTCTAAAATTATTGTTGATTATGCAAAAACAAATAGGATGAAATTAGGTGAAGATATTTTCTTTTTAATTTCAAATGATGCAAACCATTATGGAGAAGATTTCAAAAACTCAGTTTATGGATTAGATTCCACGGCTCATTTTATTGCAACAGAAAATGACAAAAAAATTATTCAAAAAAATTTAACCGGATTGATAACAGATATTAAAATTTATGAAACTGCAAATGATCTCATCGCGGACTACACAAATAAAGCAGTTCCACTCTGGTGTGGACGTTATCCAATTGTTATGGGATTGCTGACTATTTCTAAAATTGTTGATGGTTTTGAAGACTATAATTTTTATGGAAAACTTTTTAAATATTCAGATACATTTACTGAAAAGGTATTACCGGTTAAAAATACAAGCATGGGCCTAACTGCAGTTTTTTCATACAAACATTGGTGCGGATGGTTTACTGAAGGATTTTATCTTACAAAGAAAAACTAGATATAAATAATTTTGTAATAAATTGAATTTTTAATCTGACTTTTCTGTTTTAATATTTATTGAATTCCGGTTAAAGGCTTCATATATTTGATTAATAATAATAAAGGATTAAGATGAAAGAAAAAGTTATCCTCCAGACTGATTTTCCCAAATTGAATTTTGTAAAAAGAGGAAAAGTAAGAGATATATACGATTTGGGTGAATATTTTTTAATCATTTCTACTGACAGACTATCTGCATTTGATGTAATAATGAATCAGGGAATCCCTTACAAAGGAAAGGTGTTAACAAAAATTTCCGAGTTCTGGTTTGATTATTCAAAAGATATAATTAAAAATCATCTTATAACAACCGATGTGAATAAATTTCCTAAAGAATGTATGGAATATGCTGAAGATTTAGATGGACGAAGCATGTTAGTTAAAAAAGCAGAAGTAGTGCCGATTGAAAGTGTGGTTAGAGGTTACATTACGGGTTCAGGTTGGGCTGATTATAAAAAAAGCGGTGAGGTTTGTGGAATAAAACTGCCATCGGGTCTTGTTGAATCTGAAAAATTTCCTGAGCCGCTTTTTACTCCGGCAACAAAAGCAGAAATCGGATTACACGATGAAAATATATCAGAAGATCAAGCAAAAGAAATTGCCGGCGTTGATACAATAAATTTTATGAAAACTAAAACTATCCAGATCTATAACAATGCAGTTGAGTTTGCTTTAAGTAAAGGAATTATCATTGCCGATACTAAAATGGAATTTGGAAAAGTCGGTAACGAAATAATTTTAGTTGATGAACTATTAACACCTGATTCTTCGAGATTCTGGCCGTTGGAAAACTACGAAAAAGGAAAATCACAAGAGAGTTTTGATAAACAATTTGTACGTGATTTTTTAGTATCAATTAAGTTTAATAAGCAGCCACCTGCACCGGATTTGCCCGAAGAAATTATTCAAAAAACAAGTGAAAAGTATCTGGAAGCTTTGGAAAAACTAACAGGTAAGAGTATTTAAAGGATGTATCCTGTTAAAATTAAACTTATTGATCAGAAAAAATTATTAATTATTTGGGATGATGGTAAAGAAGATTCAATCGATTTAAAGGAACTTAGAAAAAATTGTCCGTGCGCAACATGTCTATCTGAACGTGATAAACAAAGTAAAATGTACATTCCTTTATTTGCAGAAAATCAAATTACAATTAAATCTATTGATCAGGTTGGCAACTATGCAATACAGATAAATTGGAATGATGGGCATAACTCAGGAATTTATGAATATTCTTTTTTAAAGAATTACTCTTTTAAAACAGCGGCTCAATAATGACGATCCCAAATCAATTGACTGTTCTGCGAATTATTCTAACACCGGTATTTTTATATCTTTTTTTATCTGCAAATCCAACGCACATACAAATTTCACTCGGAGTCTTTTTAATAGCAGCGTTAACAGATTGGTATGATGGCTGGCTTGCAAGAAAATTTAATTACATAACAGATTGGGGAAAATTCTGGGATCCGCTGGCTGATAAAATTCTTACCTCCACAGCATTCATTGGTTTTGTAATGGTTGGTCTCCTCCAGCTTTGGATGGTCATCCTGATAATAATTCGTGATTTACTGATTACACTTCTTAGAATTTATGCTGAAAGCAGGGGATACAATTTTGTAACAAGTTATTATGCAAAGTGGAAAACCGTTTTACAAATGGTTTTTCTATACTATCTGCTTTTGCTTTACGTTGGATTAAATACAGCTGAGATTTATACCGGCAATGAAATTATATTTAATCATTTATCAAATAAAGATTTTATATTCATCACAATGCTAATCATTACCATAATAACGGTTCACTCCGGTATTACTTATCTAATACAAAACAAGCACTTAATTAAAAGATTGTTTGATGAAACAAATAAATTGGTTTGAAAAATTAATCGGTTCAGGTTTTTATACAGGATTCATTCCTTTAGCTTCCGGTACATTTGGATCCATAGCAGCAATAATCATTTATCTTATTCCTGGTTTTGAAAAACCCGAAATAATTATTCCGGCGATAATAATATTTTTTGCTTATGGTTTATCAGTCTCTTCTAAATTTGAAATTGTATATGGTCAAGATCCTGCTGAGTGTACTATTGATGAAGTAGTTGGAACATGGATAGCATTAATTGCATTACCCAAAACTCCACTTATAATTTTAACTTCATTTTTAATCTGGCGGGCGCTTGATATTATCAAACCCTTTCCTGCAAGAACATCTGAAAAACTACCAAAAGGATTAGGAATTATGACTGATGATGTTATTTCAGCATTATATTCTTTAATTATTCTGCATATAATCGTTTACATATTTGGAGTTTATTAAAAAATGAAAGCCTATTTAATTTCTATAGGAGATGAACTTTTAATCGGACAGACAATTAACACCAATGTTGCGTTTATTGGTGAATTAATTTCGGAAAATAATATTACAATAATAAAATCAGTTGTTATAAGTGATGATATCAAACTTATAATTGATGAATTGGAATTAGCATCAATAAAAGCTGATGTTATTATTTGCACAGGAGGATTGGGACCAACTCACGATGATGTTACAAGAAGTGCATTTGTTCAATATTTTAAAACAGAATTAGTCCGTAATGATGAAGTAATTGAAGATATAAAAAGTATGCTTCTGCGTCGTGGCAGACAATTAAAGAAAACACATGAAGATCAGGCGATGGTACCAAAAATTGCAGAGATTATACGTAATGAAAATGGTACAGCACCTGGCTACTGGATAGAAAGAAACGAAAAAATATTTATTGTAACTCCTGGTGTTCCATACGAGATGAAAGCAATGATGACTAATTATGTACTGCCAAAGTTAGTAGAAAAAATGGGTACGCCGGATAATTTTATAAAAAAAGTTACACTTCAAACAACTGGTATCCCGGAATCTGCAATAGCGGAAAGACTGGGCGATATTGACGAACTTTTAAACGGAGCAAAATTAGCTTTCCTGCCAAATCAATATGGAGTGCGGTTACGTGTAACAGTTAAATCAGATAATGAAGAGGATGCAAAAAATCATTTATTAGGTATCGAGCAAAAAATAAGAACGAAAATTGGAAGATTTATTTATGGAAGAGGTGATGAACTTTTAGAGGAAGTTGTTGGCAGACTGCTTAAGGAAAGAGAATTAAGAATTGCTGTTGCGGAATCATGCACAGGTGGTGGATTAGCAAATCGGATTACAGACATAAATGGAAGCAGTAAATATTTTGAGCGCGGAGTAGTTACATATAGTAACGCCGCAAAAGTTGAATTACTTAAAGTTGATGAAGATGTTATGCTTGAAAAAGGGGCAGTGTCGGCTGAGGTCGCTATGCAGATGGCCGAAGGAATAAAATCAATAAGCGGTGCTGATATAGGAGTTTCTTTAACCGGAATAATGGGTCCTACCGGAGCAGTTACTGATAAACCTGTAGGCACTGTTTTTATCGGCTATTGTGATGAAAAAGTTTGTACGGCTAAAAGATTTCAATTTGGTGAAGATAGAGTATTGAACAAGCAAAGAGCAACTCAAGCAGCTTTGGATATGATAAGAAGAAGAATTCTGGGAATTTCATTTGATGAATAGACTTTTTGTTTCATTAAAAATTCCTGATAATATTATTGAAAACATTATTAAAATACGAAACAAAGTTTATTATGATAAAAATGTAAAATGGGAACCTTTGGAAAAACTTCACCTTACAATAAAATTTATTGGTGATGCGAATGATGAAATTGTTGAAGATATTTCGGATGATCTTGATTTAGTTACCCGATATCCATCCGTAAGCTGTACTTTTAATAAATTTGGTTTTTTTTATCGTGAAAACAAACCTGTAATACTTTGGGCCGGATTAGAAGTTGATGATCAATTAAAAAGAATGATTGATGAAATCAATTTAAGCTTGCAGAAATTTTCTGTCCCTGTTGAGAATAGGAAATTTCATCCTCATCTTACTTTGTTAAGAATCAAAAATAATCCGGGAAATAGTTTTGTAAACAGTTTCAAAAATTTTACTTTTGAACCAATACTTTTCACTTGTAATACAATTACATTATATAAAAGTATTCTGCACCCCGAGGGTTCTGAATATGTAAAAATCAAAAATTATAAACTTAAAGAATTGGAGAAATGATGGCTTCTGAGAGAGAACAGAAAATGAAAATTATTGATGATGCTATAGCCGGTATTGAAAAAACTTACGGTAAAGGCGCAATTATGAAATTGGGTGACGGAATTGTAAATGATATTGAAGCAATTCCGACCGGTGCATTATCATTGGATATCGCACTTGGAATCGGCGGAATTCCCCGCGGAAGAATAATTGAAATTTATGGTCCGGAATCAAGCGGTAAAACTACATTGTGTCTTCATATAATTGCCGAAGCTCAAAAGATGGGCGGACTTGCAGCCTTTATCGATGCAGAGCATGCTCTGGATGTTAATTATGCAAAAAGACTTGGCGTGGATACTGCTAATCTTTTAATCTCACAACCTGATTTTGGAGAACAAGCTCTCGAAATTACTGATACATTAGTTCGCAGCAATGCATTGGATATTATTGTAATTGATTCTGTTGCTGCTCTGGTACCACGTTCTGAAATTGAAGGTGAGATGGGTGATGCTACGATGGCTGTTCAAGCCAGATTGATGTCCCAGGCATTAAGAAAATTAACCGGGGCAATTTCAAAATCGAAAACTTCTGTTGTATTTATAAATCAACTTAGAAGTAAAATTGGAGTAATGTTCGGAAATCCGGAAACCACCACAGGTGGAAATGCACTAAAATTTTATGCTTCCGTACGTATTGATATTAGAAGAATAGCTGCTATAAAGGATGGTGAAGATGTAGTTGGGAACAGAACTAAAGTAAAAATTGTAAAGAGTAAAGTTGCCCCTCCTTTTAAGCAAACTGAATTTGATATTTTGTACAATGAAGGAATAAGCAAAACCGGCGATGTAATTGATATGGCGACGGAACTCGGTATTATTAAAAAAGGCGGAGCATGGTTTACATATGGTGAAGACAGAATACAAGGTAGAGAACAGTTTAGACAAAAACTTATTGAGTTTCCTGAAATGTACAAGAAATTAGAGGTTGAGATTAAGACAAAACTTGGTTTACCGGGATTTAAAGGAGAGCAGGTTGTTGAAGAAAAAATTGAGGAAAAAACTAAAGGGAAAAAGAAATAAGTATATTTTTATTCTCGCTAAATGAAAATAGAACGAGTATCCAGAAAAGACGAAAAAAATGTTTTAGTCTGTTTTAATAATGGGGAAAGATTAATTCTATCTGAGGATACATTTTATACAAGCGGTCTTAGGAAAGGTGATGAAATTTCCGAAGACCGCTTTTCTTATTTTATAGAACAAAATATCATTTATCACATAAAACAGAGAGCACTATCGTTTCTTGCAAGAAGATTTCATTCTGAAAGAGAATTACTGATTAAATTGAAATCCAAATCGTATGAGGAACGATTGATTAAAACTGTACTTACTGATCTTAAGAATAAAAATTTTATTGATGATAAGATTTTTGCAAATCATTTTATTGAAGAAAAACTTAAAAAGAAGTACTGGGGAAAAAATAAAATCCGAGCTGCACTGTTTAGCAAAGGAATATCAGTTTCAATAGTTGATGAGGTACTTGGTCAATTTGATTTAGACCAGGCTCAGAGTACAACAGCATTTGAGTTAGCTCAGAAAAAGTATGACAAGTTAAAACTTCGTGAAAATGATAATCGTAAATTGAAGCAAAAAGTTATAAGCTTTTTGATAAGCAGGGGATTTGATTACGACGCAGCATCTGAGTCTGTAAACAAAATTATTAAACAGGATTTTGATTAGAGGGTTTTACTTTACTTACAAGTTTTTGTACAAAGTTTTTAATATCAGAATTATCAAGATTCTCCAAAGCTTCAGTAACATTAAACCATTTTCTTTTTCGTAAATTTTTTTCCGGATAGTCTTTTAACTCTTTTGAAACTTCCATCGAAAATATTTTTACATGTGACAATCGGTTTTTCTTTCTTAGTTCAAATGAACCCAATTCAACGGTTTCATTTTCACCAACTACTCCGGCTTCCTCATATGCTTCTTTCTTAGCTGATTCAAAAGCCGATAAATTAAATTCAATCATACCTTTTGGAAAAATCCATTTTTGTTTTTTGATGGATGTTATTAGTAAAAGTTCTACATTTCCATCTGAAATGCGGTAGGGAATTACACAAGATTGGTTTAATTCAAAATCAGGTTTATTTATTTCTTCCAATTTTCTCTTTGAATATTGAATAAATTTATTTGTAAACATACAGAATTTTAAAACTAATATAAATTCATCAGATAGAATAAAATAATAGCAAATTGATAAGGCCACTGATCATCCCATCAATTAAATAAACTCATTGAAAATTTATAAACCAATCTTTAACTTTTATATAACGAATAACAGGAATCCGAAATGAACAAAAATCCAAAAGAAGAAAAAATAATTTCAGCATATGAAAAAGCTGCTCAGGAAGGAATTGATCCGAGATGTATTCCTCAAAAGTTAGAAAAACCTGTTCCGGAACATGATGAAATTGTATACCCCGATTACACTGAAGAAGAACAATTAAACTGGAAATTCCTTTACAACAGACAAATGAAATTTTTACCGGGACGAGCATGCGATGAATATCTTGAAGGTGCAAGAAATCTAAATTTATCTGAAGACAAAATACCTTACCTAAAGAACTTAAGTCATATCTTTAATGCTCTGACCGGTTGGAAAGTTGCGCGTGTTCCCGGTTTGATTCATGAACAGGATTTTTTTGAACTCCTGCGAAGAAAAGTTTTTCCATCAACGGACTATATAAGAAGCAAAGAAGAACTTGATTACACACCGGCACCCGATTTATTCCACGATATTTTTGGACACATGCCATTACTTACAAACAAAAATTTTGCTTCGTTCTATCAGATGTTTGGAGAGGCTGCATTGAAAGCTGAAGGAATGAATAGAAAGTATTTGGAAACATTCCATTGGTTTACTGTTGAATTTGGCTTGATCAGAAATCCTGAAGGAATGAGAATTTATGGAGCAGGTATAGTTTCTTCACTTGGTGAAGTTCAAAGTGCATTATCAGATAAAGTTGAGGTTAAAGATTTTGATCCGGAAAAAATAGTGTTACAAGAATACGATGTTTGGCATCTTCAACCGGTTCTTTTCGCAATTGATTCCTTTCAACAACTTGAGAATGGATTTAAAGAATGGGCAAAAAAGGCAGGAATTCTTTAGCTCCATTGAACTTTTATTTTTGAAAAGATGTTAACTGTATCAACAGACAAGATGAATTCTTGAATGTACAGCCCCTTTTGGCTAACTTGAATAAGAAAAACTAAAACTTTCCTATAAATATAAATTAATCTTAAAAGGAGTTTACGATGGCACTTAAAATTGGAGACAAAGCACCGGATTTTACATTATTCAATCAGGATGGTGAAGCAGTATCTTTAAGTTCTTTTAAAGGCAAAAACGTTGTAGTATCATTTTTTCCTGCTGCAAATACCGGAGCCTGTACCACCGAAATGTGTACATTTAGAGATGAGCTTAAAGAGTTTGAAAATTTAAATGCACAAGTGTTGGGCATTAGTGTTGATACTCATTTCGCTTTAAAAATGTTTCAGGAAAAAAATAATTTTAATTTTCCTTTGCTAAGTGATTTTAATAAAAAAGTAATTAAAGATTATGATGTTGTATTGGATGTCTTTGTTCCCGGCAAATTTGATTACTTCAACACTGCAAAACGTGCGGTATTTATTGTTGATAAAGAAGGAAACATAAAATATTTTGAAGTTCTTGCAAATCCGGGTAATCAACCTGACTTTGCTGCAATAAAAAATGCACTTGCTAATTAATTGAAATGGAGCTGTTTTAATGCTGGAAGTTGGAAACAAAGCTCCTGATTTTAGTCTGTTAAATCAGGATGGAAAAAAAATATCCTTAAAGGATTTTAAAGGGAATAAAATTATTCTTTATTTCTATCCTAAAGATGATACTTCGGGTTGTACAAAAGAAGCCTGCAGTTTTAATGATGATCTGCCAAAATTCAATAAGATTGAAGCTGTAATATTAGGAGTAAGTCCGGATTCGGTTAAATCGCATAAAAAGTTTTCAGAAAAATATAAACTCAAATTTGATCTGCTTGCTGATGAAGAGAAAGAAGTAGTGGAATTGTATGGTGTTTGGAAAGAAAAAAGTATGTATGGCAGAAAATATATGGGAGTTGAACGCACAACTTTTATTATTGATGAAAAAGGAAAAATCAAAAAGATATTTAATAAAGTAAAAGTTGATGGACACAACAAAGAAGTAATGGAAGCGTTAAAGGATTAATATGATTTATCTTACAAGAAGAGAAACATTTTCTGCTGCACATAGATTATTTAAAGATGGTTTAAATGACGCTGAAAATTTTGAACTGTTTGGTAAATGCAGTAATCCTAACTGGCATGGGCACAATTATACGTTAGAAGTGATGGTTTGTGGTAAGCCGGATCCTTCAACAGGCTTTGTGATTGATTTGAAGAAACTTAAAGAAATTATTCATGAACATGTAATAAGTAAAGTTGATCACAAAAATCTTAATATTGATACTGATTTTATGCACGGATTAATTCCGACATCCGAAAATATTGTTGTTGCGATCTGGGATCAGTTAAAAGATAAAATTCCTTCCGGAAAACTTTATTCGGTAAAACTTTACGAAACAGAAAATAACTATTTCGAATACCGCGGAGAATAATTTGGATAAAACGAAAACAATGGATCTGATC
>DASVGS010000152.1:0-3981 GCA_036379435.1 Ignavibacteriaceae bacterium | reverse complement strand
TATAAATGTAGCTCGCATTAAAAAACTAGCTAAGCAGCATAATAAAAGAGTAGGAAAAGATTTTCTTTTTTCTCTGGATGTTTTCCTTGAAGAAAAGATTATCAAATCCGCTCAGCTTCACAACGGCTCAAAGAAAACTTTAGATTGTTCAGTATTTAATTACATATTCAAAAATAACAGGAGATAAAAAAATGAAACTCACAGATTTTGCAACAACACTTGCAGCTAAAAACCATTTTATAAAAGCAAGCTTTGGCGGATTCCAGGGCTCCGGTAAATCCAGAACAGCAACCGAATTTATTATCGGATGCTATAAGGATATGAAGTTAAAAAAACCAATCCTTATTCTTGATAATGAAAAAGGCTCAAGGTTCTTAATCCCGATGTTTAAGAAAGCAGGTATTGAAGCTATTGCAAAAGACACTACACACTTAAAAGATATTATTGCAGCTTTTGAATTTCTGAATAAAGGTGAAATAGATTTTTTGTTTGTCGATTCATTGACTAAAATTTATTATCAGTTCATTAAGGATTATAAACAGAAAAACAGAAAGCAAAGAATGCTGCTGCAGGATTGGGGAACGGTCCTCCCTGCCTGGCAGGAGGAGTTCTCAGATCGTTTTGTAGAGGTTGAAGGCAATATCGTTTTTACAGGCCGTGCAGGATTTGAATATGAAAAGGAAGATGATGAAAAAGACGAAGAAGGAAACGTAACTCATAAAGGCCAGTTTGTTAAATCGGGAGTTAAAATGAAAATTGCCGGAGAAACTCCCTATGAAACAGATCTCAATATATGGATGCAGCTTGAGAAGGGATTGACTAAAGAAAACAAACCGACACAGAAGAATGTAGCTTATATTCTTAAAGACAGATCAGACACGATAAACGCCAAGATATTTGAAATGCCTAATTATAAAAACTTTCGCCCTGTAATAAGATTTATCCAGGGCTTGCCGGTGGATGATGTTGCAGGTGCCAGCTTCACAGAAAACCTTGCACCCGGAAACGATCTTGAATGGGTGCAGAAAAATCTGCAGCGTAAAATTGAAGTTGAAAAGATTCAATCAGTGTTTGATGAAAATGGACTTGGTGATGCAAGAAGCAAAGCAGATAAACAGCTTAAAGCCGTGATCATTAAAAAGATATTCGGTACAACTTCAAACACCGAAATAGAAAAAATGGATGCGGCACAATTAAACCATTGCAGGGCATTACTCGAAGAACTTTTTACTCAATTATCCGCAGCACAGCCGGAAGATGCGATTGCATTTATTAATCAATTAGATCAGGCTGCTTAAGTATAATAAGTCTGCACCTGGATAAATCCGGGTGCAGTTTTTTTAATTCAGGACAAAAAAATAATTTGCCTGCTCCCCTATCAGTACGCAAACAAAATATTTTTTTAATCACAGGAGTTTTACTTTGCTGCTCATTTGTTCATTCACTCGCTCGCATCATCCTTATTGCTCGAAGCTCGCAAGCCGGCTTCGCTCCCATCGTTTCATTTCACAAATTTCACAGACAAAATAAACAATTGAAAAACTGATAAATATTGAACTGCAGTATTATCAAAATGTTAAATACTATGATTTTACATTTAGTATTTTAAGTTTAGCAGTGAACAATTTAAAGGTAATTTGCAATGGAAGTTAAATCAATCGCATTAGTGGCTCATGATAACAGAAAAAAAGATTTGGTCGAATGGGTGGAATGGAATTATAAAGATCTTCTCGAACACAAACTTATTTGCACCGGGACAACCGGAACTTTAGTTGAGAATGCGTTAAAAAATAAAGTCGGGACAACTGAAGCGGAATTAAAATTTCAAATTAAAAAATTAAAGTCAGGTCCGCTGGGTGGAGATCAACAACTCGGAGCTCTGATTGCCGAAGGTAAAGTTGATATCATTATTTTTTTCTGGGATCCGATGGAACCTCATCCACACGATGTGGATGTTAAAGCATTGCTTAGAATCGCAGTGCTTTACAACGTTCCTACAGCCTGCAACAGAGCTACTGCAGATTTTATGGTTTCTTCTACTTTTTTTAATGAGAAGTACCAACCTATATTGAAGGATTATTCAGATTACACTAAAAGGAACATTAATATATGATTGAAATATTATATTGTTGATTCAAATGGATTTATCAGTCATTCCAGTTAGCTGTTAATGGCTCAGTCAAAGTTTTAAGCTTCGTTTCCTCTGGCATAAAGATTTGGGACAAACTTTTCGCCAGCACTCAGATTAAAAACTCCGCCTTAGCAGGAAATTGCGCCAAAACAGGAATGTTTTTTCCCTTGCTCACTCGCTTCATCCTATGTTCGATTCCTCTCAGTCGGCTTCGCTCCCATCGCTGCAGTCATAAACAAAAATAATTAGTTCATATATCTAAGGAGATTCAGTGAGAATAATATATTTTAAATCGTGCCCAAATCGTGCCCAAAATGGAATGAAAAGGGATGAGTTAGGATGAGTTTCAAAAATTGAAAAATAAAAAAAGGCTGAAAACATTTAATTTTCAGCCTTTTTAAGTCGGGGCGGCAGGATTCGAACCTGCGACCTCCTGCTCCCAAAGCAGGCGCGATAACCGGACTACGCTACGCCCCGAATTACCAAAATTCTTTAAAAACGAGGTGAAAATATATACGTTTGTGTTCTAAAAAACAATTTTTTGATACTTATAGAATCTTTAAATTGTTATAAATAAAAATCAATTGTTTTGAAATGAATTTCGCCTTTTTTGTATCCAGAAGATATATACTTTCTAACAAGGACTCAAAATTATTAAATCTGATTTCCGTAATCAGTATTGCAGGAATAACGCTTGGGGTTGCAACTCTTATTATTGCTTTAAGTGTTCTTGATGGATTCGAAAAAACCTTAACACAAAAGATTACAGATTTTGATTCGCATATAAAAATACAATCCTATAAAGACGCATTACCTAACGCTGATAAATATATTCAACAATTTAAAAATCAGCTTAATGATAACTTAGACTATATCTCCCCTTCAGTTTCAAAACTTGCGATAATAAGCACAAAGAAACGTAAAGAAGGAATAAATGTGAAGGGCATTATTGAAACTGAGGAAATCAAAAGAATAAAATCAAATATTGTTGAAGGTTCATTTGATGAGTTTGGAAACAATTCATTGGTAATTGGTAAAACTTTAGCAACAAAATTGTTATTAAATGTTGGAGATCAGGTCACTTTATTTGCACTAAAACATAATCAGCTACCCTCCGCTACTGAACTGCCTAATATTCAAAAATTTATTATTACCGGAATTTTCGAAAGCGGTATGGCTGAATACGATAATCTTATTGGGTATACGGGAATTAAAACTGCTCAAAATTTATTTTCGATGACAAATGAAATAAATGGAATTGATATTAAACTTAAATCCGTTGAAAAAATAGACAGCCTATCAAGTTTAATAAGAAAAGGATTGAAATATCCTTACTATGCAAGAACTATTTTTGAGATTCATCGTAATATTTTTTCCTGGATAGATCTTCAGAAAAAACCAATTCCAATTGTACTTGGTTTAATAATAATCGTTGCAGTGTTTAACATTATTAGTGCATTGTTAATGCTTGTTCTCGAAAAAACAAATTCAATCGGAATTCTAAAATCATTGGGAGCTAAAGGAAAAGCAATTATTAAAATTTTTGTTTATCAGGGGGTCTATTTATCGTTATTAGGAATTTTTTCAGGCAATGTACTTGCATGGCTTTTAATGTCTATTCAATTAAAATTTAATATTATTAAAGTTCCATCAAGTGTGTATTTTGTTACAAAAGTACCAATTGAAATGAGTATAAATATTTTCCTATTGATTTCCGGAGTAACTTTTATTTTAGCCCTGCTCTCCGCAATTATTCCAAGTTATTTTGCATCAAGAATCAATCCGGTTACAGCATTGAGGTTTGATTAATGAGTTACGAAAAATTTATTGCAAAAAGATATTTATTATCT